>DATLRG010000236.1:0-10800 GCA_035534795.1 Chloroflexota bacterium | reverse complement strand
CGACGACATCGGCCTGGTTGCCGCGCTGGAGCGCCTGGTCGCTAATTACCAGCATCAGCTCGGACTGCCGGTGGAGTTTCAGACCGTCAACGTCGAGAAGCTGCGCCTGCTCCCGGCGGCCGAGACGGCGCTCTACCGGATCGCCCAGGCAGCCTTGAACAACGTCGCGCGTCACGCCACCGCTCACGCGGTGAGCGTCCTCCTGCAGCGACGAGGTGATCGGTTGATCCTGGTCGTCGAGGACGACGGCCGCGGCTTCGAGCTGGCCGCGATTCGATCCGCACCGCTGAAGGATCGGCTGGGTCTGGCCGGCATCGAGGAACGCGCCCAGCTCATCGGGGCCCGGTTGAGCATTGAATCGTCACCCGGCCACGGAACGGCGCTTTTCGTCGACCTTTCGATTACCAGCAATCTTCCTCCGGAGTCGGCTCATGCTGAAACGACGGGTGCTGCTCGCGGATGATCACGGTGTCCTCCGAGCGGGGGTCGGGGCCCTCCTCGATCGCGACGGGGAATTCACCGTTGTCGCCGAGGCGACCAGCGCGGACGAAGCCGTCGCCCGCGCTCGCGAGACGCATCCGGACGTGGCGGTGATCGACGTCCGGATGCCGGGAAGCGGGATCGAGGCGGCCCGGCGCCTCAAGCACGACTTTCCGGAGCTCGCGATTCTCATGCTGAGCCAGTACGATGACGCGGCGTATCTCAAGCAGGCCCTCGAGGCCGGTGCCGCCGGCTACGCCCTGAAACAGGCTGGACCACAAGAATTCCTCGACGCGATTCGCGCGGTCGCTCGTGGCGAAGCCTATCTCCATCCGGCCATGACCAGGCTGTTGATCGACCAGACCCGGGTTGCTGGCGACGCTCATCCCGGCCAACCCCACGAGGCGTTGAGCGATCGCGAGTGTCAGGTGCTGCGCCTCGTCGCCCTCGGCTACACCAGCGAGGAGATCGGGCAACGGCTCTTCCTCAGCGTCCGAACGGTCGAAACCTACAAGACTCGCGGCCTGGACAAGCTCAACCTTCGCGGTCGGGCCGCCCTGGTCCGGTACGCGATCGAACAAGGCTGGCTCGACGACGAGCGACCCGACGGGTAATACCGCTCCCGGCGAACGGTCCGGCAATGTGCGCCCCGGTCATGTCGAGTGGTGGCTCGGCAGGACCGGGGCGGGACCACTCCCACGGATCGCGAGGTCACACCACCTGAAGCGAGCCGACCATGTAGCCCTGCTCGGCCATCGCTCCGCCCATCTGGTTGGGATCCGTCCCACACGGCGCCATGCACTGCCAGGTGTAGGTGCCCGGACTGGGCGATGGGAAGGAGAACGAGACGATCGAGCTGACGGGAAGCGGCACGTTCAGGTTCAGCGTGGTGATCGTGAAGGTATGGGACACGTCCTTGGGCGCCAACTCACCGTAGCTCTTCGGGGTCCCCGGCGTGTTTGGGCTCTCCAGGTTGAGCGCTTCACTGGAAGCCTGACTCCCGATGACGCCGGACACCTTCGCGTAGCCGGCGGAGCTGTCCGGCAGTGGGGCGGCGCCGTCGTCGAAGTTGACGATCCGGACGTTCACGGTCGTGTTCGCCGGAACGGTCAGGGCCGTCGGGATGAAGGCCGGCCAGTCCTTCTTTTTGAGCAGGGGGTCGCCCACGATCGTCAGGTAGAGGTCAACTGGCTTGCCAGCGCCCGCTGCCGTCGACGCCCCGCACGCGCTCAGCAAGGCCGCGCCGGCCAGCGATCCCGCCGCGATTCCCAAAGTCTTCCGACGATTCAAAGTGATGTCTCGCATCGGATTCAACTCCTCCTCAATCGATCTGTTGATCTCTGTAGATCTCTGTTGGGTGGCCACGTGCTCGTTGACCAACTCTCTTGCGTCCCTCCCTGTTCGGACCGTTCCTGGCAGGCCCGGCTCCGCGCCGCCGGGCCTGCCAACCGCGCGGTCGGGTCAGTTGTTCGGTGCCCCCTCGGTAATCCAACCCTCGATCCGCTGAACATCCTTGGCTGGGAGCGGTTGGCCACCGAAAGGCATCCGCGCTCCGGCCGTTCCCTTCACCTTCTGGACGAGCAGGCTCTGATCGGGCTGGCCCGGAACCACGACCGGCGAGCCCGACGCGCCGCGCATCGCCGATTGATAGCTACCGAGATCCAGTCCCGCTGGCGCATTGGTTCCGGTGTGGCAGCCCACGCACTGGCTCTGGAAGATCGGCTGGACGTCGGCCCTGAAGCTCACCGTTCCGCTCGCCGTGGTCTGGCTGATTGCCGCGGGCGTCGGTACCGCGGCAGCCGCGTCCGCCGCGGCATCATTCGCCGAGAGCACCACGATCTCGCCCTGCATTTTGTAGTGGAGTGGACTACAGACGATCGTACACAGGAAGGGATAGGTTCCCGGTTTCTGCGGGGTGAAGTCGACGGTCACGTACTTTCCCGGATATAGCTGCGGAACGTCGATGCCCAGCGACGGCACCGCGAAGCCGTGGGTCACATCCGCCGAGGTCAGCCGCAGCCAAACGTGCTCGCCCTGAACGACGGTGATCCGGTTCGGGACGAATCCCCCGTCTTCCGCCGTGTGCGCCACGATGGTGTACTCGTGGGGAGGGGCATTGAGGTAACGCTGCCCGGCGAACACGGCGGCGGGCGTCCCGAGGAGCACGACCAGCACCGCCAGCAACCCGAGGGCATCCCAGTGCTTCATGACGAGACCTCCTGCTTTCCGTGGTGAGCGTGCGATTGGAGATAGCGGTGGATGTCCGCGGCGGCCCGACGCCCTGCCACCATCGCGCGCACGACCGTATCGGGTCCGTCGACGACGTCGCCGCCGGCCCAGACTCCATCGCGGCTGGTGCGCCCGGTCGCCCGGTCGATCACGACGGTTCCGGACTGATCGGTCGCGACTCCCGGCGTCGCCCGCGCCAAGCCTGGGTCGACCTGGTAGCCGAGCGCCAGAACTACCGTATCGACCTCCAGGATGAACTCCGTGGCGGGCTTGGGGATTGGCGCGCGGCGCCCGCGCCGATCTGGTGGACCGAGCGCCATTTCGAGACACTCCATCGCCTTGAGATGGTCGTGTTCGTCTCCGAGGAACCGGACTGGCGCGGTCAAGAACCGGAAGCGCACCCCCTCCTCGCGCGCGCTTTCGATCTCTTCTCGCCGGGCTGGCATGTCCTCTTCCGAGCGCCGATAGACGACGGTCACCTCGCGGAATCCTAATCGCGCGGCGGTTTCGGCGACGTCCATCGTCGTCTGGGAAACCGACCGCTCTTGATACTCGGTGAGACTCAGGCGCACCGCCGTTTGAGCGACGTCCATGGCGGTGTTGCCAGCACCGATGACGGCTAGCCGCTCCCCGACCGCCGGAGCGTGCCAGGACGGCTCGGGATGAACGCGCGCGAGCTTCGCCAGCGAAAGGAACTCGGTCGCGGTGTAGACCCCCTCGAGATCCTCGCCGGGAACCCCCGGTGACTGAGGCAGGACGGCGCCGGCGGCCACGAAGACGGCGTCGAACCCGTTCTGCAGAAGATAGTCGATACTCAGCTGGGGACCGATCCGCGTGTTGAGGCGGAACTCCACGGCCAGCCCGCGTAGAAAGTCGATCTCAGTCTGCAGCACCGCGTGGGGAAGTCGGAAGGTCGGGATTCCCCAGGCGAGCGCTCCGCCGATCACCGGCAGCGCTTCGAAGATCGTGACCTGATGGCCCGCGAGGGCCAGCTCCTCGGCCGCGGCCAGTCCGGAGGGACCGGATCCGACGACCGCCACCTGCCGTCCCGATGCCGATGCACGCTGCCGCGCCCGCGCCAGTCGGACGCCGTCCTCGCGCTCCCACTCGGCGAGGAAGCGCTCCAGCAGACCGATCGCGATCGGGTCGCCTCCTTCCTTGGCCAGGATGCAGGCGCCTTCACACTGGCGAGCTTTGTCACACACCCGTCCGCAAATGCCGGGGAAGTCAGTCGTTTCGCGCAGGATGTCGATCCCTCGACGAAAATTCCCGTCCTTCAGCGCGGCGATGAAGTCGGGAATCCGGTTGTGGGCCGGGCAGCCCTCGACGCAGCGAGGCTCCGGACAGCGCAGGCAGCGATCGGCCTCGACCAGCGCATCGGACAGCGGGTAACCCGGTTCCACTTCGTCGAACGACCAGACGCGATCGTGAGGATCGAGGACCGGTGACCGCACGCGGTAGCCGGCGATCGCCGGCGCCCAGGATGCCATCGGAAACTCACGGCCCATCGGGAGCTTCAGGTCGTGATCCTCGCGGACGCCGGGATGGGGCGCCGGTCCGTACCGCGCCGGCAGGTCGGCGATACCCCCGGCAACGTCCGCGCCCAGCGCGAGCAGCCGCGCGTCCACCTCTCGCTCGTGACCCGGCGACGAGACGACGCTCAGGAGATAGACCTCCTCTCCCCGGACCGCGACGCCGAGCAGATCCTCCGAGAATCCTTCCCCGGTCAGCGCGTGAATGGCGGCCTCGAGGCGTTCCTCGCTGGGAAATGCTGCCGCCCGAACGCGGCTCGGACGGGTGGTGGTCGTCGGGATGGTCGCGTTCACCGTCTCCTCCTCATCCCAGATATAGCCAGAGGAATACTCCGGTCAGCCCCGTCAGCAGGGTCGCCAAGGGGACCAGTGCAACGAGTGCCTGCCGCGGGTTGCCGAGCGTCTCGACCGCGACCCGATAGCCCAGGCGAATCGCCAGGATCAATCCACCGAGCAGCAGTGGGACCTGCAGGTAGGGTAGGACGATCGGAATGTATGGCGTCCAGGGGTAACTGGCCGTGCCCAGCAAGTCCCAGCCCCAGCCGAACGGGTCCGAGAGCACCGGAATCGCGTACGAGACGTTGATGAAGACGAACGACAGGCTGAAGGCGATCCATCCCATCAGGCCCAGCGGGACGGTCGTGTAACCGAACGCCACGAAGAGCTTCCTCAGCGACGCCGTGCGCGCGCCGGAGGCACGCTTCGCGATCCAGCTCGCGAGCAGGAACAACCCGGGCACGATAACGAGCATCGTCGTGACGAGCCCGAGCGCGTACAGGACGAAGTGAGGAAAGCTTCCGGTCCCGAGATTTGCCCAGTCCTTGAACAACCCCCACGGACCGAGCATCACCGTCGAGTAGATGAGCGCCGCGGCGAGCATGATGAAGCCCTTATAGGCTTCGTCGAGGTGGCGGACCGGTTCGAGCAGATCGGTCCCGAACGGACGGAGGTTCACGCTCACGTTGCCAATCGGGCAGGCCTTGATGCACTCGGTGCACATGCCGCAGTAGGCGTTGCGGGTCAGGGTGCCCGGGTACTCCATCCAGGGGCAGCCGTAGCTATTCTCGGACCCACGGACGCACTCGGCGGCGCAATGCTTGAGACAAACCTCGGGGTCTTTCACGCGGATCTCCACCGGCGCCGTCATCGAATACAACGCGATGAAGCCGCCAACCGGACAGATGTAGCGGCAGAAGGCCCGTCGCCGAAAGACCAGCATCGAGCCGAAGGCCAGCGCGATGAAGGATATCAGGACCCAGGACGTCACGACTGGTCGGGTCAGAATGACCGCGCTGAACGTCGCGACGCCGACGAAGCTGAGGTTCTGTAGCCAGATGTTCCGAAGCGGCTTGGGCCAGGTCAGGTTCAGACCGAAAGGGCGGCCGATGCGCCGTCCGATGAGCGCTCCGCGCTGGGCCCATTCACCGAGAGCAGGAATCGGGCACATCATGCACCAGAGGCGCGAGGCAAAGGGAATGAGCACCATGATCAGCAGGGCCCACCAGACGATCCAGACGAAGATGATCGAGAAGTTGCGGTTTCCGACCGGAGTGCCTACCAGCCCGCTCAGGATGACGATCATGAAGAAGAAGGTATTGACCAGCATCAGTGAGAATTGAAAGGCGCGGTGGCGCAGGATCGTCCGCAGCAGGGGGATGCGCAGGAGGTCGTAGCGATCCGGTGCGCGCGACTCGGCCGCGGAGGCCACGTCGGCGACCGGTGCGCGAGGCTCGACCGAGAGACTAGCCATGCAGCACCTCGGAGCGCAGCGCGGATTTCCACTGCCAGACCACGGTCCCGATCCCCAGGAGAATCGCGAGAGCAAGCGCCGCGAGGAACGGACCCGGATTCACCCGGGCTGCCGGTTGGACCGTTAACTCGCCGATCATGAACGGATGGAGCGGTCCGCACGTTTGGGAACAACGGAATCGGAACGTCCCGGCTCGGTTCGCCACGAATTCGCCGGTCGACGGCCGACCGGGGGGAGCGGCGATCTCGACGTCGTAGCTGTCCAGATAGAAGCCGTGGGTCACGTCCGTCGACACGAGCTCAATCCGGACGTGGTCACCCTGGTTCACCGTGATCGTCGACGGGGTGAAGGCGAACTGGTGCGCGTCCAGGGTGATGGTGCGCTCGGTGGGCCGGGAACCCACCCAACCGGACGAGGTGATGAACAGCACCACCGCGGACACCAGAACAACCGCAACCGCGACGAACACCCAGGTAGGCAGACGGGTCATGGGGTCAGTCCTCCTTTCGACGATGACTTCGTCGCTTGTTCCTCACTCGGCGTGGGCAGATTCCGTCTTCACGGCCGCTTCGTCCGATTCGGGTGGTCCGATCAGGTTCGCGACCGCGGCGACCAGACTCTCCGGCGTGACGTCCGCCGGAAGGATCCCGACCTCGCCAGGCCGCTCCATCGACGCCACGTCGCGGGGAACCGCGGCACCACTCCCCCAGACCAGAATTGGCCGATCCGGATGTCGGCCGTGTTCCAGCGCGAGCAGCCGGCCACTCCCGTAGGCCGAGGGGCCGGTCGGAAGCCAGGGATCGTAGATCATCAGATCGGCCTGTTGCCAGAGCGGGCAATCGTCGAAGGTCTGTGCCCAGCAGCGATACCTCGGCGACGATGGCCCGGTGCAGACACGCACGCGATAGCCGACGCGCTGGAGCCAATCGGCGAAGTCGTCGGCGAAGTCGCTCAGCCTTTGCACCACCACGACGGTCTTTGCCACAGCTCCTCCCTTCTCCGACATCTCTTTGCCGGATCGAGACTGTTCCGTCACGACCATGCTCGTCGACCCGGGGGTGCCGCGCGAGCGGAGTTTCGTGCAGAATCGGTCGGCGCGCTGTCGTGGAAAACGCGGAGCGGACGTCGTGGAAAACGTGCAGTCCGCGTCGTGGAAAACGCGCAGCGAGGATGCGCCAAAAAGGGCGCTTCAATTGGCTGATCTGGCCTGGGGGTCGAGCTGCCGGATGGCGATGCTGAAATCGGGAGCAGTTGCGACGACTCAGCCGGTTACGCTGCCAACGAGATCCATGGCAACGGGGTGTCCGACGCGACCGGCAGCGGACCGACCATCGCCCAGGCCAGCCATTCAGGGCAGAGGCAGACCAGCCGGGTCTTCGTGAGACCCGCTGACAACTCGGTGATACCTATCCGGATGCCGGCACGTCCGCTTTCTCCTTCAAGACCGGGATCACGTACTGCCCAAACGTGCGGTGCTCGTCGAGACGGCAGGAGTGGACAATCTTGCCGTCCCAGACGGTCATGTCCGGACAGCCGTCACACCTGTCAACCCGCCCGCCGCGGAGAACGTCCCTCGCTTGAATGATCCCGACGCTCACGTCATAGGGCGCCTGGAAGAGAAAGGACGTGGGCGGCGCTACGCACGGCGGTGCGTGCGCCGGATTCGGCGGTCAAAGAGAGCACCGAGCCAGAGCTTGCGCCCCGGTGACCTGCCACGCACGTAGGCGAAATAGGTGCCCCACCGTAGGTGGTGGAACGCCTGCGTCCGCTCGATCGTCTTGGGACCGACAGATACAAGGACCTGGTCATCGGAACAGGTGAGGTACCCGATCGCGCCTCACCCGTCGTTGCTGACGTTTGCCCGGGCGCAGAAGCCATTCCGTGGGGACGTATACCTGACTAACCTGAATATCCCCGGAATCCGCGCAACAACTTCCTGAACATCACTCGAAGGAATCCTCAGGCTTGACCTCACGATGGAGCGGTGGCAAAGCGCTCCAATCCGAAGGAGGCAACCTCACCGATCGTGTGTCTTTGACCGAGCATCTGCGCGATGAGTCTGCCGGTCAAGGGACCGAGAAGGATGCCACTTCGGAAGTGCCCCGTCGCGACGAGCACGTTCCCGAACCCGGGGGCGCGCCCGATGACCGGGTAGCGATCCGGCGTGGCGGACCGCAAGCCGCTCTGCACCAGATCGAAGCGCAGCATCCCCGGCGCGACGTGGGATGCCCCGCGCCGATCTGGTCGCGCTCCAGGACGAGCACCTTCCGCCCCGTCTGGACCAGATGGTAAGCGACGGAGCACCCGATGATCCCGGCGCCGACGACGATCACGTCGGGAGCGAACTCGGCGGTGGGCTGACCGGGGAACGATCGCATGTTTCTGCCTCCAACGATGACGTTACGAGCCTTGAAGATTGATCCAGTGGGGGAAAAGGGCCCCCAGCTCGTAACCGGCGATGCCCGAGAGGACGCCGGCCGCGGTAACTTCCAGCGCACTCGTCACTATGCGCGCGCGAGTCATGCGCCCTTTGAGAACGCCGAGTCCGAACAGGGCGCAGAGCGTCAGCAAGAGGGAGGCTGGGAAGGCGATCGAGACGTTCAAGACCGTGTAGGGGACGATCGGGAACGCCGCTCCAATCAGGTACGACGCGCCGACGATGAGACCATCGCGGACCGGCGTTTCCGGGTGGTCGAGGGCCAGACCGAGCTTCTTCTCGATCAGCGTCCGCGCGAACGCCGGTGGGCTCGACACAAGCTGCTCGACCATCGTCGCGGCGGCCAGTTGTGAGAGGCCCTCGGCTTCGAAGATACCCGCCAGCTCGGCCCGCTGATGGTCTGGATCGCGCCTGATAGTCGCCAGTTCGAGGCTGATGGCTGCCTGGTGGAGGTCTTGCTCCGCGCGGCTGGCGAGGTACGCACCCATCCCCATCGCGATCGTCCCGGCGAGCGCCTCGGCAAGGCCGGCGACGAGGATGAGGCCAGCCTGGGCGGTAGCGCCCGCGACGCCCGCGGTGACCCCGAGAGGCACCAGCAATCCGTCTTGGGTTCCGAAGACGATCTCCCGAATCGCCGACCGTCGATCCAGGAACCTCTTCTGATCGTGCATCGGTTGTCGATCGTCCTCGGCCATAACACCTTCAAGCGAACGTGGGCGAGTCTGGTCTTTCTCCGGATCGCCGGACCATCACGTGCGGTCATCGCAGGTGGACGAACGACGGTGTGAGCGATCACCCATCATGCCAGCCGCTCGATCAGGCCATCGGCAGTGAGGGTATGGATCGAGAGGCGCGGGTCCGGCGCCCTGAAGGATACAGCGCGATCCCGAACAGCGCCTGAAAGGAACACCCTCCCACCTGAACGAATCCTGAACGACACGGCGATAGCAAGAGCAAATCAACGAGTGAGGGCACCCGCGAGGAGGGAGCGCGCGGCGGTCACGATCCCGCCCACCTCGCCAGGACGGGCCAGGCGCAGCGAGAATCAGGGGCGCCGCCTGGGCCCAGGCCCGCGCCAGCAGGGACCGCAGACGGGTGGGCGAGACCCGCTCGGGGTTCTCGAGGTCGACGACGAACAGATCGGGAGAAGCCGAAGGACGGAGCTCAGTGGGTAGACCGGGCAAGGCCGAGATCGGCGTGTTCGACCAGGAAGCCTCGGCAGCGCAGATTCAGCGCGATCAGTCTGCCCAGCACGGCGTCCTCGCTGACCACCAGCACCTTCGCAACCCGCCGATCGATCTCCATCACTCGCACCGCCCGCCAATCAGGTTGTTCCCAAGTCCTGGCCCCTCCCGATCTGCCCGGACCCATCCCGCGCGCTCGAACAGACCTGCTGCAGATTCGTCGCCGGCAGCAAGCCGGATTGACCGTCTCCGCGCCTGACGCGCCTCGTCTGAGGTCGAGCATCACACGACGCGCAGCGTGCCCATCATGTAGTTGGCGCGGTACATCGCGGTCCCGTAGCCTTGCGGGTCGCCCCCACACGGCGCCATGCACATCCAGTGGAAGGTGCCCGGGTCGCCGCTCTCGAAGGAGAAGGAGACCACCGCGCTCACCGGAAGTGGCACGTTGATCTTCAGCCCGTCTACCGTGAAGGTGTGCGCCACGTCGCTGACCGCCAACTCCTGGTAGGCCTTCGGCGCGCCCGGGTTGTTCGGATCGGTCGCGGTGAGGGCCTGCGCGGTCGCCGACCCGCCAACCACCCCGGTGACCTTCGCATAGGGGGAGTTGGCCGGGAGGGGGGCCGCGCCGTCGTCGAACTGGACGATGCGCACGGCGATCGTGCTGTGGGCAGGCACGGTCAGGTCGGTCGGGACGTAGGCCGGCCAATCTTTCTTGCCGGTCATCGCGTCGCTGACGAGCGTGAGGTACAGCGGGATGGGTGACGAGCTAGCCGAGGCGCTGGGAGCAAGATTGCACGCGCTCAGCAGCGCGGCGCCGGCAACCGATCCCGCGGCGAGGCCGAGCGCCCGACGACGAGTGAGGGTCAACGTGTCTCTCATCGAAAACCTCCAACTGATCGTGTCAGATTGATCAGGATCGACGACGCCGCACCACATCGCCTGCTGGTATTCTAGGTCTCCGGACCGAAATTCACCTGAACGCGGTCACGTCCGACCTGAATACTTCCTGAAATTCCTCGACGAGCCCACCCCCCACGCCGCGCTCGGTCGCGCCGCGCATCGCGGTCACCCCCTCGTCGCGCACGCCGATCGCCTGACCAAGTTCCAATTACCGTCCTACTCGCCGGATTTCAATCCGATCGAAGCAAGACCAAGCTACCACAGGGCTATTAGATGGCGAGAAACAAC
>DATLRG010000235.1:0-3726 GCA_035534795.1 Chloroflexota bacterium | reverse complement strand
CCGCTCCGGTGTGCCGTAACTGCGTGCCATGGCATAACCTTCCACCCGGACGAATCCGGCCTCCCGCAGCAAGCGTCTCAGGTGGCGCGCGTAGAAGAAGCTGGCGCCATTCGCCTCGGCAACCTTGAGAAAAAGCTCGATGCCTGTCCGCAGGAGCGGTGTCGCTGGCTCCCAGAAATATGCGCCCCAGTCGTCGTCTTGAATCGCGACAACGCCTCCGGGCTTGAGGACGCGCCGCATGTCTCGCAGCGCTCGGAGAGGATCCTTCACGTGCTGCAGCAGATTGTGGGCAAAGGCGGCGTCAAACGACGCGTCCGGGAAGGGGATCGCGTAGACGTCCCCCGACTCGAAGCGCGCGTTGGCAACGCCGTGCTGTGCGGCGAGCGCTCGCGCGTAATCGAGCTGCCGCTGGGCAACGTCGATGCCGACCACCTGGCCGGGCGCGACAATGGTGGCGAGATCGACGGTGATCGACCCGGGTCCGCAGCCACAATCGACGAGGTCCATTCCCGCGCGCAGATAAGGTAAGAAGAAGCCCGCCTCGACGGCGGCGGTTCGCTGGCCGTGAAGCCGCTGGAACTCGTCGCTGTAGCCGTGGATGTAGGACCCACCCTGGGCGTTCGTCGCCCGATCGGTTTGGCTCTGGCTCATCTCATATTCCTTTCCTTTATCACCGGTCGCACGATGCGTGATGGACGCGGTTGGTCGTGAAAGATCCGATTCGTCGCGGTGCGTGATCAGGCGGCAGCGCAAAAGGAACGGTTGGTCGTCGCCAGGACACCGGCGATGGCAATGGCGGTCCCGCAGAGGAGGAAGATGCCATTTCCCCCGACCGTCGCGCCGAGCACCCCACCAAGGCTCAACGAGAGCGGCTCCAGGCCGACGACCCCGAGCATGAAGAGCGCCATGACTCGCCCCCGCACCTCGGCCGCGGCGTGGGTCTGAATCAGAGTGAGGTAGGCGATGGCGCAAAGCGCCCGCACCGCGGTCGCCAGGAAGAGCGCGACCGCGGCCTCCTGAAGGGTTGTCGAGATTCCGACCAGGATGAGACCTAGACCGGTGCCGAGCAGGGTGAGCGCGGCAAGCAAGCCCAGTCGTGGCACGCGCGAGATGAGGCCGATACCTAGCGCGGCAAGGAGGGCGCCCGCCCCGCCGGCTCCGTAGAGCAGCCCAACGCCGGAATCGCCGGCTCCCAGCGTGATCTTGGCCAGCGTCGGCACGCCGACGAGGTTGGCGCCTTGATAGCCCAGCGAATAGACTGTCGCGGTCAACACGGCGACCCGCAAGAGCGGCGAGCGCGCGACCACCTGGATACCCTCGCGAAGCTGGGCGATGGGGCTTTCCTTTTGGGCCGTCGCCCGGGGCTCGCTTCCCCGGACAAATCGAAGACAGGTCGTGGCAATGCCGAAAGACAGGGCGTTGAGCGCGAAGGCGGGGGCGCTCCCCAGGTGCGCGACCAGGACTCCGGCGAGTGGCGGGACGAGGAAGAGCGTCGTGTTGAAGCTGGTGGTGTTCAAGGCGACAGCGTTGCGGACCTGATCGACGGGAACCAGTTCCGAGGCGATCGATTGCTGGGCCGGGATGGCGAAAGCGTAGACACCGCCGGCGAGCACGGCGTAGACGTACAGGTGCCAGAGCTCCAGCAAACCAGTTGCGCTGAGCATGGCGAGGATTCCGACCAGGAAAGTCATCAGCAGGTTGGTGACCCGCAGCACGCCAACCGGACGAAAGCGATCGGTGACGACACCGCCGATGAGAATGAACAGCGTTCGCGGGATCGCTTGGGCGGCGAGCACCGCGCCGAGCGTGGCTGGGTTCTGGGTCAGGTTGAGCGCCAGGATTGCCAGGCCAACGATCTGAAGTTGATCGCCGCATTGCGAGACGAGGCTGCCGCACCAGAAGAGACGGAAATCGCGAACGTGCAAGGGCGCGAGCGCGGCGCTTTGACGCCAGTTCCCCCGCGTGACCGAGAAAGCGCTCATCGCCAACTACCACCCGCTCCGAGAATGGGCAAGATCACCCGCGAGGGACGGACGGCATCGTGATAGATCAGATTGGTCGCGACCTGACCGGAGGCTTCCTGGCCGACCTCGCCACCGGTGTTGAGGTTGCGATCCAGGGCGGGGAAATCACTGCTGGTGATGGTCAGGCGCAACCGATGGCCGGCCGGAATGACGACCGAAAGTGGCAGCATCTCGACGTCGAAGCGGGTAGGTTGGCCGGGTTCGAGCGGAGCCGGCCGGGCCAGACCGGCGCGGTAACGCGCGCGCAGGACGCCCGCCGAGAGAACGATCGAGACGCCATCGGGATGGACCCCGGTAAGCTTGACTACCCAGTCGGTGTCCGGCGCGCTGGATGCCGCGTGGAGGACGGTCTGGAGCGGACCCACCAGGCAGAGGGGACCGGCGAGCGGAGCCGAGGTGTAGGTGACGAGGCGATGCTCAAGCGCGGACTGGTCGATGCCCATCCCGAGGTAGCCACCCCCGGCGATCGAGGGGACCGGATTCTCCGGATCATACGCGTAGCGGTCCGGGGGTTCGGAAGCGTTGGGCGGCGTGGGCGCAAGGGATCCCGAGCCATCGCCACTCTGGAGGTACCAGGGTGTCGCGGCGACGCCTCCCGGGGGCCAGGTCTCCGAACCGATCCAGGTGTCCGCGCCAATCAGGTAGAGCCAGACCCGGGGATCTCCAGCCAGGTTGGTGGGCCGTTCCTGGAGATAGTGATCGTACCAGCGGCCGCGGAAGGCGAAGAAGTCGAGGGAAGCGTTCGGACCAAGGGACAGATCGCCGACCTGGGTGACTCCGATGTTCTGGGGCCCGTGCGGCCAGGGACCGACGATCAGACGCTGGGAATCCCTGGCCACGGCATTCGCACGCATCGCCGTGAAGGCGTCGAGGGTCGCGCGAATGAAACCGTCGAACCAGCCCCCGAGGTGACAGATCGGAACCTGGACGGCCGGGGCTCGCGGCGCGAGATTTCCCGGCTCCCACCAGTCGTCCCGCGCGGGGTGGGCCAGCCAGGCGTTGTAATAGTCGGCAATCTCGGCAAAGAAGGGGTGGTTGGCCAGGGGCAGACGCTGAGCGAGGGAGGTCGGGGTCATGACCGCAGTGCGACGATTCGGGTCACCGGGGTGGGCGACGGCCCGCGGCTTTGCCGCCTCGACGGCCTCTTGATACTCTCGCACCCTCCGTTCGGCGATCGCCCGCCGCTCGGGTGGCACTCGTTCCAGATTGTGGCGCGTCCAGTCCGCCGCGATGAATTGGAGCAACGCGAGCGCGAGGATGCTGCCCGGATTGAACGCGCGGTAGACGTCGAACCCGCCCGCCTGGCGGACGAGGAGGGCGGTCAGGTGGGGCGGAGCCTCGACCGCGGTCTGGTACTGGGTGAAGCCGGAGACTGAGCCGCAGAGCATGCCGGTCCGCCCGTTCGACCACTCCTGACCCGCCGCCCACTCGATCGTGTCGTAGCCGTCGCCGGAGGGTGTGCCGGGCATTGGCCCGCTGAACGCCCCCTCCGACTCGCCACAGCCACGCAGGTTGACGCCGAGGACCGCGTAGCCACGGGCCGCGTAGTACTCCCCGGCTGGGCCGGTCCGCCATTCCAGACGATGCGGCCCACGCTCGACGAGCACCGGGTAGCGGCCCGGCGCCGCGGGACGCCAGAGCATCGCTCCCAGGTTGGTGCCATCCCGCATCGGCACCCGAAGCCCGGTCTCGATGACGACCG
>DATLRG010000234.1:0-14970 GCA_035534795.1 Chloroflexota bacterium | reverse complement strand
CCGATTGCCCATTTCCCGACTCCCTGATCGTTCGTCAGTGCGCCGGCGCCCTCTCGGGTTGGTCGTCGGTTCGGCCGTTGGTTGACGGGACGGGGACTGTCGCACCGTTGGTGCCATTGGCCACGTGCCCGTTGTGCCCGTGGGCATGCACCACCGCGACGACGCCGTGGGCGTCCTTGCCCTCGGTCTTGACCACCGGCGGGTGCGGCACGACCTTCCAGAAGAGCGGTTGATACCATTCAAAATTGTCGAGCAGGTGCTGGGCCCAGGGGCTGCCGGTCTTGGCCTGATGCTCGGCGATGACGTCCCTCAGGAACTGGGCGTCGGCGTAGGCGGTGATCCGATCCACGCTCACCAGCTCGCGATTGCACTTGCGGATGAACGCATCGTTCTCGTCGAGGACGTAGGCGATGCCCGCCGACATGCCCGCGGCGAAGTTGCGGCCGGTTGGCCCAAGCACAACCACGGTGCCGGCGGTCATGTACTCGCAGCCGTGATCGCCGCAGCCCTCGACGACGGCCAGCGCGCCGCTGTTGCGGACGCCAAACCGCTCGCCGGCACGGCCCGCGACGAAGAAGCGGCCGCCGGTCGCGCCGTAGAGGACCGTGTTCCCGATGATGACGTTGTCCTTCCAGGAGAACGTCGCGTTCGCCGGTGGGCGGATCACGATCTCGCCGCCGGACATCCCCTTGCCGACGTAGTCGTTCGCGTCGCCGTCCAGCGTCAGGTGGACGCCGTTGACGCACCACGCTCCGAACGACTGCCCGGCGCTTCCCTCGAATGCGATTGAGATCGCGCCGTCCGGTAGACCTTCGATGCCGTGGCGATGGGCGATCTCACCGGAGAGCCGGCCACCCAGGGTGCGGTTGCTGTTGCGGATCGGGTAGCGTAGTTGGACGGTGCCCTGCCGGTCGATCGCGCTGGCCGCGTCGGCGAGGATGGTGTCGTCGAGCGGCGTATCCGCGCGATTGTTGCGCTCCTGGTTGTGCTGGCGGGGACGCGCGCCCGACGGATCGACGTCGGCGATAATCTGGCTCAAATCCAGCGTCGCGTGGCGGCCGGTGCGGTCGGGGACCGACTCGAGCAGATCGACGCGCCCGACGATCTCGTCGAGTCGTCGGAAGCCGAGGCTGGCGAGAATCTCCCGAACTTCCTCGGCGACGAGCGTCAGGAAGTTGATCAGTTGCTCCGGGCGTCCGGTGAACTTCTGGCGCAGGTCTTCGCGCTGGGTGGCGATGCCGGTGGGACAGGTATTCAGGTGGCACTGGCGCGCCATGTCGCAGCCGATCGAGACGACGCTGGCCGTGCCAAAGCCGAACTCCTCGGCGCCGAGCATCGCGCCGACGACCACGTCGCGGCCGGTCTTGAACCCACCGTCGACGCGCAGCACGACTCGCCCGCGGAGGTCGTTCAGCACGAGCACTTGCTGGGTTTCCGAGAGGCCGAGCTCCCAGGGGCAGCCAGCGTTCTTGATCGAGCTGAGTGGAGAGGCGCCGGTGCCGCCGTCCTGACCGCTAATCAGGATGTAGTCGGCGTAGGCCTTGGCGACGCCCGCGGCGATGGTTCCGACGCCGGACTCGGAGACCAGCTTGACCCCGACCTTCGCCCGCGGATTCGCCTGCTTCAGATCGTAGATCAATTGCGCCAGATCTTCGATGCTGTAGATGTCGTGGTGTGGCGGCGGCGAGATCAGCGGAATGCCGGGGATCGCGTGGCGGAACCGGGCGATCATCGGGCTGACCTTGTGGGCCGGCAGCTGGCCGCCCTCGCCCGGCTTCGAGCCCTGGGCCATCTTGATCTCGAGCTCCTGGGCGTGGGCGAGGTACTCGGCCGTCACGCCGAACCGGGCCGAGGCGACCTGCTTGGTCTTGTTGTCGGGCGAATCTCCGCCGCCAGCCCACCGATACCACGAGGGGTCTTCGCCGCCCTCGCCGGTGTTGCTGCGCGAGCCGATGCGGTTCATCGCGATCGAGATCGTCTGGTGCGCTTCCGGGCTGAGCGCGCCCAGCGACATCGCCTGGGTGGTGAAGCGGCGGCGAATCGACTCGACCGACTCGACCTCGTCGAGCGGGACCGACGGGCGGTCCTTGAAGCGCAGCAAATCACGCAGGACGGCCGGCTCGCGGTTGCGCAGCAACTCCGCGTAGACCTTGTAGTCGGCGTACTGGCCGCTGTTCGCCGCTTTCTGGAGCGCGCGCACGGCAAACGGGTTGTAGGCGTGATACTCGCCGTCCTTGCGGAAACGGTAGAGACCGGAATCGGGAAGGCGTGGCTTGCCGTTGACCGGCGCGAACGCGGCGGCGTGACGAGCGAGCGTGTCGTCCGCGATCTCGGCCAGGCCGATACCGCGAATCCGGCTCGGCGTTCCCGGGAAGCAGCGGGCCACCAGGTCCCGGTCCAGGCCGACGATCTCGAAAATCTGGGCGCCGCGGTAGCTGGCCAGCGGCGAGATGCCCATCTTGGACATGATCTTCAGCAGCGCGTCGCGGATCGCCTTCTCGAAATTGTGATACGCCGCCTCGAAGGACATGTTATCGTCCACGTCCGCGACCAGCGCGGCGATCGACTCGATCGCGAGGTAGGGATTGATCGCGCTGGCGCCATAGCCGAGCAGGAGGGCGAAGTGGTGGACGTCCCAGACCTGGCCGGACTCGACCAGCAGGTCGGCCTTCAGCCGGCGGCCCTGGCGAATCAGGTGGTGGTGGATCGCCGCGATCGCGAGCACGATCGGGATCGGCGCGTGATCTCCATCGACGCCACGGTCGCTGACGATCAGGATCGTCTTGCCGGCGTCGACGGCGCGCACGGCGTCCGCGCAGATCAGATCAAGCGCGTCTTCCAGCCCCTCGAGGCCACGGTGAGCGTCGAAGAGGGCCGGGATCGTCACCGAGCTGAAGTCCGGGTTTTCCGACTGGGCGATGGCCTCGAGCGCGTCGTTGTCCAGCAGCGGCGACTTCAGATGCAGTAGCCGCGCGTGCTCGGGCGTTTCGAGCAGCATGCTGCGTCGGTGGCCGAGGTAGCAGTCGAGCGACATCACGATCGACTCGCGCAGCGGGTCGATCGGCGGATTGGACACTTCGGCGAAGCGCTGTCGGAAGTAATGGGGCAGCGGCCGGCCCTTCCGAGACAGAACGGCCGGTGGCGTGTCGTCGCCCATCGACCAGACCGGCTCTTTCCCTTCGACGCCCATCGGCTCGAGCACGAACTTCAGCTCTTCGTTGCCGAAGCCGAACGCCTGCTGCTGTCGATACAGGGTGAGCTCGTCGACGCCGCCGGGTAGCGAGGAATCGTCCCCGCTGTCCCTACTGTTCGCGCGGTCCTCGGACGTCTGGACGACGTGGTCGGCCATGCGGACCATGTTGTTGCGAATCCACTCGCCGTATGGCTGGCGACGCACGTAGCGCTGCTTCAGCTCGTCGTTGCGCAAGATCTCGTGCGTCGCGGTGTTGACGGCGATCATCTGGCCCGGCCCGAGTCGCCCCTTCTCGACCACGTGGGCCGGATCTAGCTCGACAACCCCGAACTCCGAGGCCATGATCACCAGGTTGTCGTCGGTGACGACGTAACGGGCCGGTCGGAGGCCGTTCCGGTCGAGCACCGCGCCGGCGATGGTGCCGTCGGAGAAGGCGAGGGCGGCGGGACCGTCCCACGGCTCGGTCAGGCAGGCGTGGTACTCGTAGAAGGCGCGCAGGTCCGGATCGACGTCCGGCATGTTCTCCCAGGCCTCGGGGATCAGCATCATCATGCCGTGGAGCACGTCGCGGCCGGACAACTCGATCAGCTCGAGCACGTTGTCCAGACGTGACGAGTCCGACGCGTCTTCCCAGATGATCGGCGTCAGGTCGCCCAGTTTGTCACCCCAGACCGGGGACGACAGCTCCGGCTCGCGCGCGCGCATCCAGTTCTGGTTGCCCTGGACGGTGTTGATCTCGCCGTTGTGCGCCAGCAGGCGAAACGGCTGGGCCAGGGACCAGGTTGGGAACGTGTTCGTGCTGTAACGCTGGTGAAAGACGGCCAGCGCGGCCTCGTACGCGGAATTCTGCAAGTCCAGGTAGAACCGCCCGAGCTGCGGCGCGACGAACAGGCCCTTGTAGGCCACCGTTCGCGATGAAAAAGACGGGATGTAGAGTCCGGCGAGCTGCTCCGCGCTCGCCGCGCGCTCGATCGCCTTGCGGGCGTGGTAGAGTGCGCGCTCGAAGGCCAGCGCGTCGAGACCCGCCGGTTGGCCGATGATAACTTGCTCGATCGTCGGCTGCGACGCGAAGGCCTTGTCGCCGAGGCACGAGGCATCCACTGGGACGTCGCGCCAGAACACGACCGGTAGCTGCTCGTCGGCGAGCGCCGCTTCGACGATTGCTCGGGCCCTCGTCCGGGCGTTGGGGTCGGCCGGCAAGAAGAGCATTCCCACCGCGACGCGATCCGCCTCGATCGATCTGCCCAGGCGAGCAGCCTCCTCCACGAGGAGGCGTCGGGGCAGCGGCGTCAGGATCCCAGCGCCGTCACCGGTCTTCGCGTCCGCGGAGACCGCACCACGATGGGTCAGGTTGACGACCGATTCGATCGCGAGCTCGACGACGCGGTGCGACGGGCGACCCGAGACGTCCGCGACGAACCCGGTCCCGCAGGCATCGTGCTCGAGCGACGGATCGTAGAGGGTATGGGAATAGTCACCGCGTCGGTGATCGCTCTCCATGGCCGTTCCCCCAGTTCTGTGGGTCGGTGCGTAGACCTCTGCACCGGCGCTTCACGCGCGGCTCGGCGCGCGGCGTGCGTCGGGCCTTGATAAACAGGTTGCCCCGGCGATGCATCGCCGGGGCAACATTGCCGAGCACTCCAGGGTTCGCCAAACGTCCTTGTTCGGCCGTTCCTGTTTAGGGAATGTGCATAGTGCAGTGTAACACCGCACGCGGAACAGCGTCAACGGAGAAGTGACAGAAAAATATGCGAGTCAGCAGTGCAATCTGCACAAGAAACGATGAATTGTATCCAGTTGATCGCCCGTGGTATCGTTCACTTTGACACGTGCTAGTTTTTTTAAGGGTGTGGAAAGGGGCAAGAGATTTGCTGCGCAAATCTCTTGCCCCTTTCCACACCCTTTAAGACCTGCCGCGATGAACGGGCGAGCGTCAGGGCCCGCCGCCGGTTCAGGGCGCTGGCAGCGAGCGTTAGCGGTAGCTGCGGACCTGCTCGAAACAGGAGCTGCAGTAGACCGGCTTGTCGCCGCGCGGGAGGAAAGGGACCAGGGTATCCTTGCCGCATTGCGAGCAGACCGCGGGATGCATTTCCCGCTGGGTGCGCTCGCGACGGAAACCTCCGTCCGAGCCCATGCCCTGGCTGTCCGATCCGCCGCGTGCCTTGCGCGTGGCACGGCAGTTCTGGCAGCGACCCGGCGCGTGCATCAGTCCCCGACTTGCGTAGAACTCTTGCTCCCCGGCCGTGAACACGAACTGGGCCCCGCAATCCTTGCAGGTGAGGACCCGATCCTCATTGGAAGAAAGCAACGAACGACCTCCTTGGGTCATCAGAAAGTGCTGGAACCGTCTCGGTCGCGGAGCATCGGGGAGACTTGCTACACATGAGGTGCCCTGCACCTCACCAGCGTACCGTCATCTTTCTTGCCAGGTGACCGACCCGGACTTCCACCCACAATTATACAGCATCTTGGACAGAAGTGCAAGTTATTTGTGACAGGCTTCGTTTCGTGATAGGATGAGTGCGGCGCGATGCCTTGCGCCGCCGATCTCGATCCCACGAGGAAAAATGTGACTGACGCGACTCCGGTGTCTTGCGTGCGCTGTGGTTTGGTTGGACCCAGGCTCGCCAAGCCACCCATCGCCGGTGAACTCGGCAAGGCCGTGTGGGAGCAGGTTTGTGAGAACTGCTGGAAGGAATGGCGGGCCCAATCGGTCTTGCTCGTCAACCACTACGGTCTGCAGCCCGCCGATCCCGCGGATCGGGCGCAGTTGTACGAGTTGATGAAAGAATTTCTCACCCTCCAGACCTAAGGCCGTTTGATCGTTGGTCCCTTTCCGTCGCATCGCCGGTCCGATCGCCGCGCTGGTGGTGGTCGGCCTGATCGCTGTCTTTCTGTACGCTTGCGGGACTCGCCCCAGCCCACCACCTGGGACGCCCGTCTCGCCTGGTTCTGGCATTCCGTCAGCGGAACCAACGGCCGTTCGGCCAACCAGGCTCCCGTTCACGAGTCCCGCCGCCAACGCCGACCCGACGTCGGTGCCGCCTGGCAGCGGCCCTCGATCGATCTACTTGCCCTTCGTGACCAACGGCGGCGGGAACGCGCCGCCCACCGAGACGGCGACAGCGCCTTTGGCCGTCGCCGCTACCGCCGCGCCCACGTCCTCACCGCCGCCGCCCCCGCCGACGCCGTTGCCCACCCGCGGCCCGATTCGCATTACCAAGCTCGGGCTGGGCGTCTACGCGAGCGGCGGCGCGATGTTGCCGGCCATGGACGAATCGCGGCCGTCGGTCATTCTCCTGATGGACCCGTCCATCGACTTTGCGAACGAGGTCCGCCAGCACTTTCCCAAGGCGTTCATCATCGGACGGATTTATTCCGCGAGCCAGCCGCTGGATAATCCGGCCCAGCGCGGGACCGATTTCGCCGATCGTGTCGCGGCCACGGCCGTTCCCCTCAAGGGCGTCGTCGATGCCTGGATGAGCTACAACGAAGTGGCCAACGCCGACGATCCGGCGAACCTGACTGCCTACAACACCTTCCAGGTGGCCTTCGCCCACCGCCTCCAGGACTATTACGGCATTCCCGCGGTCGCCGGCAACGATGGACCGCGCAGCGTGCCGGCCGACGACTATCCGAAGTACTTCGCCGGGGCGATCCAGGCCAGCCGTTACTTCGGCGTCCACAGCTACACGGACCCGAACGTCAAGTCGCTGCGCGATCCTTCCGCGGTCGACCAGGTTTTTTACTATCGAAAGATCCATGCCGCGCTGGCGGCGGCGGGCGTGAAGTCGGGACCCTTCATCGTCACCGAGATCGGTCTGTACGGCGGCTGGAAGGACGCGACCACCGACACGTCGATGGCCCAGGACTTCACCTGGGTCGCCGACCAGATGAACGACGACCCCTACATGCTGGGCATGACCGTTTTTGGCCTGTTCAACAGCAACGACGATCACTGGAAGGCGTTCAACATCGACAACTCGGACATTCCGCGGATCATGGGCGATTACAATACGGTCCACTAATTCAACCCGGAGGAGTGGGTGCAGCGCACCCACTCCAGGAGCCAGCGCACCGCACCTCCGGGTAGGAATGACATGACGACGTTGTACCTGGTGCGGCACGGCGAGACGGATTGGAACCACGAACGACGCGTGCAGGGACACCGTGATCCGCCGCTGAACCACGCCGGTCGCGAGCAGGCGCGCACACTCGCCGCGCAGCTGGCGGGCGTGAGCTTCGACGCCGCCTACGCCAGCGATCTGAGACGGGCCTGGCAGACCGCGGAGATTCTCCTCGAGGGGCGCGGCGTCGTGGTGACCCGCCGGCCGCGTCTGCGCGAGCGCTACCTGGGGCGCTGGGAAGGGCGAGTCTTCGACGAGATCCCCGCGCTGGACCCGGACGCATGGCGCGATTGGCTGACTCGCCCGCGGGACCGCGCGCCGCACGGTGGTGAAACCGAGGCCGGGCTCGAGCACCGCGCCCTCGCGGAGCTGACCGGAATCGTCGCGGACCATCCGACCGGGACTGTTCTCGTCGTCAGTCACGGGGGCACGATCCATGCGATCTTGCGCGGATGGCTGGGGCTGGAGCGAAACATCACCACCGCGAACTGTGGCGGCTTCGTGATCGAGGTGGAAGAGAACAAGAAAGAGATCGTCAGCCACATCGGCAACGAGTTGACGAGTTAAAGAGGACTGAGGGCTGAGTGAGGAACGACATCGTCTTCACTCAGTCCTCAGTCCTCTTCAACTCGTCAACTCGTCTAACTCGTTCGATCGCCACGGCCAGGCCATCCTGGTCGACGCCGGGACAGACGAGGTCGGCCTGCGCTTTGATGCGCGGGTCGGCGTTCCCCATGGCGATGCGCAGTCCGACTTCCTCGAACATGGGCAAGTCGTTGCTGGCGTCTCCGGCGCCGGCGACCGCGCAGCGTGACAGGCCGTAATAGGCGATCAAGGCACGGACTGCCGCTCCCTTGGAGACCGTGCGCTCGACGACGTTGACGCACTCCATGCCCTCGCACGGTGCCATCGGGATCGCGATGCTGAAGCTAAGCTGGTTGGCGAACTCGTCGGCCAGTCGTCGCGTGGCTTCGCGGGCGCGCTCGTCGGCGGTGATGATCTGCGCCTTGATCACGTCGGAACGTCCGAAAAACGCGTCGAAGCTGGCGATTTCGTAGGTGACGCGGATCGAGCTGGCGTGCAGGCGCGATTCCCGCCAATCGCGCTCGACGAAGTGAGTTGCCTCGGTGTAGAGCTCGAGGCAGAGACCCTCGCCGCGTCCGCGTTCGATCAGTCGATCAAGCGCCGCGGACGGCAGTGGCTGCTTCAGAACAGCGCCGGGCCGGTCGGGGTCCTTGACCAGCGCGCCGTTGAAGACGACGTGCGGGCCGCGTAGCTGGAGTGACTGTGCAATCGGCCCACACGACGCCAGCGGCCGGCCGCTGCACAGCGCAATGCGCAGGCCGGCCTCCTGCGCTGCCGCGACAGCTTCCCGAACGCGCGGAGTCGGCTCGCCGGACGCGCCAACCAGCGTGCCATCCACGTCGACGACGAACAACTGAATCCTGGACAATCGATGCACCCCCCGCGAGATGTCCAACGTCACTATACCGGGTTGGGTGCCCACGTCAAGCACGCCTCAGATCTAATGCAGATTCAAGGGAGGTGTTCGGACATGGCTGGCAGAAGATCCCCCGCGGGCCTATCTTCCGCCAGCCATGTCCGAACACCTCCCTTGAATCTGCACTGAGAAGGATCAGCCGGTTGGCAGGTCACGCCAGGTGGCGCCGCCATCGTCGGTTTCGAGAAGTCGCCGGTCCGTCGTCGTCAGCCAGGCAGCACGTTCGCTCACCGCGCGCACGCTGGCGACGTCGATGCTTCGCGGGAGATTGTCCGGCAGGTCGAACTCGCTCCAGGTGCGGCCACCGTCGGTGGTTCGCAGGAGGACGTTGGCGAAGCCAAGCCAGCCGTCCCGCGGCGTATCGAAGCTCAGTCCTACCGCGGCGACCGCGCCCCCGTGTGACACGGCGAACGTCCAGAGGTCGACGTCGCCGACTGTCGTCCAGGAGAGCCCGCCATTATCCGTGGTCCGCAGCTCGACCGTGCCGGCATCCGTGCGGACGGCGACCCAGCCATCGCGCGGGTTCGGAAAGTCGACGGCCAGGACCGGGGCGACGCCGGAGATCCCTGCCTTCCACGACCAGGTCGCGCCGCCGTCGCTCGTGGCCAGCAGTCCCGGGCCGGGGTGGTCGGGAGCAGAGAGCGTGACGAGTAAGCCGTGAACCCGATCGAAGAACCGAAGCCAGACGATCTGGCCCCAACCCCGGTAGACCGTCCGCCAGCCGTGGCCCCCGTCGTCGGTCTCCAGAACGTTGCGCGCGCCGAGCGCCGCCGCGGTCCACGGGTCGAAGCTCAGGTCCTGCGCCCCGGGCGACCAGACGGTGCCCCCTCCCGGCGACCCATCGTCGCCGGCCACCCACCCGTGCAGTGGATCGACGAAGCTCAGCGCGGCGGCGTTCTGCAAACCCACGAGCATGGTCCAGGTCTGGCCACCATCCGTGGTCGAGAAGATGCGGCCGGCGCCGGCCTCCGATCCGATTCCCCACCCGCGCACCGGATTCAAGAAATCCACCGTCGTGATCGGCGTGACGACGGGAAGGACCTGTTGCCAGCGCTGACCCAGGTCGGTGCTCTTGACGAGAAACGGAACCTGGCCCGAGGTCACGCGGCGCGTTCCCACGGCCCAGGTAACGGCGCCCGAGACCGAACCGCCGACCGCGACGTCGTCGACGCTCCAGCCGGGCTCGCCGGCGACGAAGAACCAGCTTGTACCGCCGTCCTTTGTCAGCAGAAGACCGCCGCGCAGGTTGCCGGACCCCGCCCGCACCGGAATCCATCCCAGGTCGGGGCTCGCGAAACGCAGGCCGGCCGGGGCGCCGGTGAGAACGGTCGGTTGGAGGCTACGCGCGTCGCGGAGGTGAATCCACGCGTCTGCCGGCGTTCCGGCTTCCGTTCCCGCTCTCACGGACTCCCAGGTCCACCCTCCATCGCTCGTGTGATAAAGCAACCCCCAGGTGATGCCCCGGCAATCGCCGGCGTTCTCGTCGCACGCCGCGGTGTCGGACAGGAGGACCCAGGCGTGCATTCGATCGATGGCGGCGACAAACGCGGCGAACGCGTACTGAGGCGGCAGGTTGAGCTGGCCGAGCCAGGTCCGGCCGCTGTCGCGCGTGCCCCAGATCGCCGGATCACGGCAGTCGCCGCCGACGACGTAGCCGGGATCGGAGCAGCCGACAGCCCAGCCGTTGAATGGATCGACCAGGCGGAGGGCTACCGGCGTGAATTGCTTCGAGGTCGCGTCGTTCCAGGTCGCGCCGCCGTCAGTCGACTGCATGACCTTCATCGTGCAGTCGTCGCGGCTCGGCGGGCAGGCACGCCCAAGCGCCCAGCCATCCAGCGGGTTGAGGAACTGCAAATCGGACAAGTCCTCCTTGGCCGAGCCGACCTGCAACCACGTTTGGGAGAGGCCACCGAGCGCTTGAACGCCGCCCGGTGCGACCATTCCCGGCTGACCGACCGATGGCCGCGCGGGCCAGCCGCCGTCGGTTGTCCGGAGAATTTCGGTGGGACAGGCGCCAGCGGCGCCGGGGCAGTTGCTCACGAGCAGCCAGCCGTGGCTATCGTCGAGGACGAAGATCTCTGGCACGGCTAGTGTCGTGTGAAACTGCTCGGCCCAGGTCGCGCCGCCATCGGCCGTCGCGAGAACCGAGCAGCCGTTGGCGCCCGGCCAGGTGCAGTCGCCATCCAGCACCCAGCCGTGCCGCGCG
Organism: Chloroflexota bacterium; assembly: GCA_035534795.1. Taxonomy (GTDB): domain Bacteria; phylum Chloroflexota; class UBA6077; order FW602-bin22; family CADDYW01; genus JAJPKB01. The sequence goes on along the minus strand of DATLRG010000234.1, from coordinate 3,943 downwards.
TCGGCGAAGGTCACCTTCTCGGGACTCGCGCCCAGCGGCGCTCCCGTCGTCACCATCGCCGGCTGGACTCGCGTGATGGACAGCGGTCGCCCGGTGCCGGGAAACGCCGGCGGCGCACTGGTAGACGTGTCCGCGGGAACCGTCCTCGCCGCGGCCGGCGGCGTGGTCGCGGCTGTCGCCGCGAGCGTCGCTCGCCGAGCGCCCGACCCGAGAAACGACCCGCTTGCCAGCACGACCACCCCGAGTACGCAGCCGATCAAGACCAGGCCGATGGCCGCGGCGAGCGCGTTGGCCGACGTCGCGGTTGCGCGATGCCAGGTGCGTCCTCGTGTTCCGCTCGCCATCTCCTGCCGCAGCCTGGCTCGCCAGGCGTCGGGTGCGTTTGGCGCGAGCGCTGGCTCCGGCAGCGAGGACAGCGCCTGAGCGAGCTGGCGGTCGAGCGTCAGCCGCTCGCGGCAGTCGTCGCACACTTGGAGGTGCTGCGAGAGCGCCTCGACCTCGGAGTCGTCCAGGTCCTCGTCGAGGTCGTCGTCCGCGTAGCGCGGCAGCAGTTGACGCACCCGTTCGCAATTCATCCAAACGCGTCCTCGCGCAGGCGGATGTATGCCTCTCGGATCGCCACGCGAGCCCGACAGAGACGCCGCTTCGCCGTGGGTACCGGGACGCCGAGCGCCTCGGCGAGTTCGGCGTCCGAGAGGCCATGCTGGAACCGAAGCAGGAGGCAGGCAGCCTCCGCTGCCGGAAGTCGGTTGAGCGCCCGGACCAGCACCGCGCGCTCGCCGACGAGCGGTTCGAGATCGGCGGTGGAGGGCATCCCTCGAGCGTCGTGCTCGGCGCGAACCGGCAGCCAGCGGAGGAGCCTCCGTCGTCGCATGGCTGAGAGCGCGGCAGTCGTCGCGATGGCGTACAGCCAGGTCTTCGGGTTGCGCGGCTCTTCGCACTCGAACGATCGCCAGGCCCGGACGAACGAATCCCGGGTCAGGTCCTCGGCCACCGCGTCATCGGCGACGAGGGTGCGAAGGTAGTGGTAGATCAGGGCGTGGTGTCGCTCGAAGATGGCAGAGAAAGCCGCGTCCGCGTCCATCGGACGCTTCGAAGGCACGCCGTCGGTCGTCGCCACGCCAGCCATCATTCCCCCCTTGACGATCTACTCGCATCCCATAGTACATGACGCGCAACCAGGACGAAACGTCACGAGTACGTTTCAAGCGCCCTGCTGTCACTGAAAGCCCCCGCCGGTGTTCTGGACTCTGGTAACCTCACCGAAAACCCTTCAGGAGAAAATGCTCGATGTCAGTTCGCGTTCGAACGGTCGCCCGTCCGCTCAGCTCCCTCGCCGTCGACGTGGCGCTGGTGCTCCTCTTTGCAAATCTCACCGCGGTTGCCGGACGCATCGCGGTCAATCTGCCGTTCAGTCCCGTGCCGATCACTGGCCAGACGCTGATCGTGCTGCTCGCCGGGGCGGCGCTCGGCTCCTGGCGGGGCGCGGCGTCGCAGCTCGCGTACCTGGTCGAAGGCGTGGTTGGCTTGCCGGTCTTCGCCGGTGGCACCGCTGGCCTCGTGGTTCTGCTTGGGCCGACCGGTGGCTATCTGATTGGCTTCGTCGCCACGGCGGGTATCGTCGGCTGGCTGGTCGAGCGCGGCGCCTCGCGCAACGGCTTCGCCAGCGTGGCGACGATGCTGCTCGGTAGCGCCGTGGTCTACCTCTTCGGTGCTACCTGGCTGAGCCTCTTCGTTCCCGGCGGCCTCGCGGTCGTGTTCGCGCAGGGCGTGCTGCCGTTCCTGCCGGGCGACGTGGTGAAGAGCCTGATCGCGGCCGGGGTCGTCCCGTCGGCGCGGTGGACGATCAGCCGATGGACGGGGGATCGTGGCTGAGGCGATCAGCGGGAGAGCAGCCCCTCGGGTCAGGTGTGGGGGTCGCCGACATCCAATGGGTCGGTCCGTACGGTTTCTACGCTCGGCACGTTGGCGCCACGCTCTCGCGCTGCTTCTGGCAGTTCGAGCGTGTCCTCCATGCATGATCCAGGGAGGACTTCGGGGGTAGTTGTGTGAAAACTGCCCATGCGGGCCATTTTTCACACAACTACCCCCGAACACCTCCGCCGACATGACATTACGGATCCTATCCTCGCAGCCCGGTGAACGTGATTCCTTCGACGAACGTGCGCTGGGTCAGAAAGAACAGCACGATCATCGGGGACAGCACCATCAGACTCGCCGCCATGAGCGCGGTCCAGTCCGTCGTGTGCTGCGATTGGAAGCTGTACAGACCGATCGACAGGGTGTAGAGGTCCTGGTTGTCGAGGTAGATCAGCGGTCCGAAGAAGTCCTTCCAGCCATCCATGAATGAGAATAGGACGACGACGGCGAGCGCCGGCTTCGACAGCGGAAGGATGATCCGCGCGAAGACGCCCAGGTGGCTCGATCCGTCGATGCGCGCGGCGTCGATCAGCTCCTGCGGCTGGCGCAGGAAGAACTGACGCAAGAGGAAGATGTAGAACGCCGAGCCAAAGAAGTTCGGCACGATCAAGGGGAGAAACGTGCCGGTCCAATGCATCCGGGCGAACAGGACGTAGACGGGGATCAGCGTGGTCCACGTCGGGATCAGCAGTGTCGCCAGGAGCACGGTGAAGACGACGTCCCGGCCGGGCCAGCGCAGGCGTGAGAATCCGTAGGCCGGGAGCGCCGAGCTCACGACGGTCCCGATCACCGAGGGCATGACGACGATCAGGGTATTGCGCAGATAAAGCGGGAACGGAAAGTAGGTGAGCGATCGAGGATAGTTGTCGAAGTGCAGGGCATGCGGGATCCAGATCGGCGGAACAGTGAAAACCTCGGAGAGATCTTTCAGCGAGGTCGACAGCATCCAGAGCAGTGGGAACACAAAGGCCACGGCGCCGGCGACGAGCACCACGAGAGCGAGGACACGCCCACCAATCGCCGCGGTGCGTGCCACGGCTTTCTGTCGTTGCCGGACGACGACGATCCCCGGCGCCTGGACGAGCTCAGCCATCGAAATCTCTCCCGCTCACTCGTAGTGGACGTAGCGCCTGGACACCTGCAGCGACACCACAGTCAGCCCAAAGACGACGAGGAAGAGGATCCACGCCATCGCCGAGGCGTAGCCCATCTTGTAGTAGACGAATGCGTTCTGGAAGAGCTCGATCCCGTAAACCAACGTCGCGTTGAGCGGTCCACCGGCGGTCATGATGTAAGGTACGACGAAGACCTGCGCGGCGCCGATGATGCCAAGCACGCCGTTGAAGAGGATCACTGGCGACACCATGGGCACGGTAACGTGCCAGAACGTCTGCAGGGGACCGGCGCCGTCGAGGTGCGCGGCCTCGTACAGCGTTGTCGAAACGTCCTGCAAGCCGGCCAGAAAGATGATGACCGGCGAGCCAATGCCCCAGACGCTCAGGAGGATCAGCGCCGGCATCGCCCAGTTCGGACTGCTCAGCCAGGGGATCTCCGGGATCCGGAACACGCCCAGCGTCTCGTTGATAATCCCGCCGTGCGTGTTGAAGAGCATGATCCAGAGGATCGCCGAGGCCACGGTGGGGACGACCGTCGGGATGTAATAGCAGGTGCGCAGCAGGTCGCGCAGGGGCACCCGCAGGTTGAGCAGCACCGCGAAGAAGAGCGCCGCGAGCAGGTCCAGCGGGACGCTCCCGACAATGTAGTAGGCGGTGTTGAAGAGCGACGTCCAGAACAGATCGTCCTGCGCCAGCGTGACGAAGTTGTTCAGCCCGACCCACTGCGGCGTCTCGATGACGTGAAATGACGTGAAGCTGTAGTAGATCGATGCGACGATCGGATACAGGTTGAACCAGATGAAGCCGATCAGCCAGGGCGAGATGAACAGAACGCCAAGCAACATCTCGCCCCGTTGCGTTTTGCTCACGCCATTAGCTCCTTGGAAGGTCAGGGGTCGGGCACGAGC
>DATLRG010000233.1:0-6597 GCA_035534795.1 Chloroflexota bacterium | reverse complement strand
CGCGATCCAGTAGCCTCGGCGCTTCAATTCTTCGAGCGTACGCGCCAGATTCGTGACCCGGGCGATCGGTACGTACTCGACGGCACCAGACGATGCCTTCTCCACGGCCGGCGTCACCCCGACCGATCGGTGCAACGGGATCAGCACGCCGTCGACCCCGGCCGCGTCCGCGGTCCGCAGCAGCGTGCCGAAGTTCTGAGGGTCTTCCAGGGAATCCAGAGCGAGCAGGAGCGGTAGGCCCGGCGACACCTCGGCCGCCGTCAGCAGGTCGTCCAGCGAGTGGTACTGGTACTCGGCGACCTCCGCGACGACGCCCTGATTGTTCGCGCCGCCCGTCAGCCGATCCAGGGCGCGTCGGTCGAGCCGCTGCACCGGGCTGCCCCGCTCGGCGCTCAGTCGGAGGATGTCCGCGACGAGACCGGTCGGGCGGACGCCGTCGGCGACCAGAAGGCGGTCGACCGGCCGTCCGGCACGGAGCGCCTCCAAAACCGGGTGCCGGCCCCAGATCAGCGCCATGAGTTGAGAGAGTGCGGTCGGAGGTCCAGCCGCGCTCCAATCTCGATCACCGCGCCGTGCGCCAGGTCGTGCCGCCCGGGCGGTCCTCGACGGCGACGCCGAGCGCTTCCAATTCCTGGCGGATCTGGTCCGCCAGTGCGTACTGCTTGGCGCTCCGCAGTTCCTGGCGGATCGACAGGAGCAGGTCGACGAACGGCTTCGCCGCGAGATTCTCCTTCGGCTCTTCCAGGGTCAGGCCGAGGACACCGGCGAGATCGAGCAAGGTCTTCTGAGCGTCGACCACCCCGGCCGCCACGACGCCGGCCTCGCGCGACCGGTTGATTTCCTTCGCGAGCTCGAAAAGCTGCGCCAGGGCACTGGTCGTGTTGAAGTCGTCGTCCATCGCTTCGACGAAGCGCTCGGTCGCCTGGCGCCGGGCCTCGGCAAGGTCGGGCGGCTCACCCTCGGCTTCACCCGCGGGTCGCGGCGTCAGGGCGGCTCGCAGGCGCGCGACTCCCCGCTCCGCCGCGCTGACGCCCTCGTCGCTATAGGACAGCGGGCGGCGGTAATGCGCGGTGAGAACGAACGCGCGCAGGGCGTCTGCGCTGAATTGTTCCAGCGCTTCCTTGATCGTCACCAGGTTGCCGAGCGACTTCGACATCTTCTCGCCGCCCAACTGCAGCAAGCCGTTGTGGACCCAGTACTTGGCGAAGGGGACCAGCCCGGTCCATGACTCGGACTGGGCGATCTCGTTTTCGTGATGCGGGAAGATCAGGTCGGCGCCGCCCCCGTGGATGTCGATCTGCGGTCCGAGGTGGTCGAGCACAATCGCGGAGCACTCGATGTGCCAGCCAGGTCGCCCCGCTCCCCAGGGACTCGGCCAGCTTGGCTCGCCGGGCTTCGCCGCCTTCCAGAGGGCGAAATCCATCGGCGTCTCCTTGCGCGGATCGACCTCCACGCGGGCCCCCGCTTCGAGGTCGTCCAGCGAGCGGTGCGACAGCTTGCCATAATCCGGGTCGCGCATCACCCGGAAGTAAACGTCCCCGTCGGCCGGGTAGGCGAAGCCCTTGTCGATCAAACCGCCGATGATCCGAATGATCGAGCCGATCTCGCTGGTCGCTCGCACGTAGTCGGTGGCCGGCTTGATGTGTAGCCGCGCCAGGTCCACGTAAAATTCGCCGATGTAGCGTTCGGCCAGGTCCATTGCCGGCACGCCGAGGCGGTTGGAACGGTCGATGATCTTGTCGTCGACGTCGGTAAAGTTCTGCACGAAATGGACCCGGTAGCCGCGGTACTCCAGGTAGCGGCGGATCGTGTCGAAGACGATCGCCGACATGGCATGCCCGACGTGCGCGTCGCTGTACGGCGTCACGCCGCAGACGTACACCTTGACCGGCTCTCCGTACGGAACGAACTCCTCTTCCCGCGCGGTCAAGGTGTTGTAAATCTTCATGCACCCTCTCCAAGGATTTGCCCGCGACCGGTCGCGGCGGTTCTGCTCCTGCCACGACGAATCGGCCGGTCGTCGTCGCGCGGCCCTCCCACGTCGTCTCGTAGCGAGCTTTCGAGCACGTTCAGGCGGTCGGTGAGCTCGTCGATCTTGCGGTTCAACGCGGAAATCATGTCCAGCTCGGGATCCGGGAGATGCTCGACCCGCCGGCTCGAGCCGTCCGGCTCGCGAAAGACCACGACCTTCGCCGGCACGCCCACGGCCGTGGCGTGCGAGGGAACGTCGCTCAGAACGACCGCCCCGGCGCCGATCCGCGCGTGGTCTCCGACGTTCACCGCTCCCAGGATTTTCGCGCCGACCCCGACCATGACGTCGTTCCCGAGCGTTGGATGCCGCTTCCCTTTCTCTTTGCCGGTCCCTCCCAGGGTGACCCCCTGGTAGAGAGTCACATTATCGCCGATCTCACTCGTCTCGCCAATGACGACCCCCATCCCGTGGTCGATGAAGAACCCCCGGCCGATCGTGGCGCCGGGGTGAATCTCGATCCCCGTGAGCCACCGGTTCAGGTGAGAGATCAGGCGAGGGAGGAGTGGGACCCCGCGCCGGTGCAGCCGGTGGGCGAGACGATGGAACAGCAGAGCGTGCAGCCCCGGATAGGTTAGCAGGACTTCCAGCAGATTCGTCGCGGCTGGATCGCGCTCGAAGATCGCCTGAACGTCTTCGGCGATCGACATGGAGCACCTCCCGGCAGTTTCACCGCGCCTAGAGAGACCAGGGTTTTGAGCGTTGGCTGGGACGCCGCGGCAACGACGTCCCTAGAGACAGGCGCAGGTCAGTCGGACCTTAGCCATGCCTCTCGCTCCTCGCGGAAGGTGCTAGAGTAGAGTCGGTCGACTCGGGGCGAACGATCTCCGCCACGGCGAGCGCCGCGATGCCTTCGCCTCGCCCGATGAATCCCAGCCCCTCGTTGGTGGTGGCTTTGACGCTCACGCGCGCCGCGCCGATGCCCAGGGCCTCGCCAAGTTGCCGACGCATCTCCGTGGCGCGTGGACCGATCTTCGGCCACTCCGCCACGATCGTCAGGTCGACGTTGCCAACGCACCACTGATGCTCGGCGAGCAGCCGCACGACCTGACGCAAGAGCTCGACGCTGCGTGCCGCCTCGTATCGAGCGTCCGACGGTGGGAAGAGCTGGCCGATGTCGCCGAGCGCGGCCGCTCCCAGGAGGGCGTCCATCACCGCGTGGGTGGCCACGTCGGCGTCGGAATGACCAAGCAACCCGCGGTCGCCTGGGAACTCGACGCCGCCCAGGACCAGCCGGCGCCCGGGCACGAGCTGATGCACGTCGTAACCGATCCCGACTGGCATCAGGCGCACCGCTGCCGACTGGCGATGACGCGTGCCAACGCCAGGTCTTCAGTCGTGGTGATCTTCACGTTATCGTAGGAACCCGTGAACACAGCGGTCGGCATGCCAGCACGTTCCATCAGCTCGGATTCGTCGGTCACGTCGCGCTGCCCCACGGTCCGGTAGGCTTCGATCAGTCGATCGTAGCGGAAGATCTGCGGGGTCTGAGCCGCCCAGAGCTGCGACCGAGCGGGTGTGTTCTCGATCAGGTTCGCCTCCTGCACAACTTTGATCGTGTCCTTCACCGGCATCGCGGCGACGGCACCGCCGACTTGACGCGCGACGTCGAAGCCGCGCGCGATCATCTCCGTCGTCAAGAACGGTCGGGCGCCGTCTTGCACGGCGACCCAGGCGTAACCGGCCGCCTGCTGCAAGCCATTCCAGACGCTATCCTGCCGCCGCGCGCCACCGAGACAGATCGCTCGGACCTTCTGGTAACCTCGTCGGGCGACCAATCTCTGCCCCTTTTCGAGATTGGCCGCGCTGAGAACCAGCACGACGAGCGACACCAGTGGCGACCGTTCCAGCACGTCCAGGGACCAGGCCAGGACGACGCGATCGCCCAGCCGGCTGAACAGCTTGTCGCCGCCGAACCGGCGGCCTTCTCCCGCCGCCACGACCACCGCCGCGAGCAGGTCCGGGGGCATCATCGGGATGACTGGTGCTCCTTCGCCTGGGCGAAAATCATCCGACCCGCGGCGGTCTGAAACACCCGCGTCACGACGATTCCGACGTCGCAGTCAAGGTGGCGGCGGCCGCCATCCACCACGACCATCGTGCCGTCTTCGAGGTAGCCCACGCCCTGCCCGGGTTCCTTTCCCTCCTGGATCACCCGGACGACGATCTCTTCCCCCGGTAGCACCACCGACTTCACGGCATTGGCCAGCTCGTTGACGTTCAAGACGCGAACCCCCTGCACTGCCGCGACCCGGTTCAGGTTGTAATCGTTCGTGACGATAGCGCACCTCAGGTCCTGTGCCAGTCGGACGAGCTTTGCATCAACGCCGTCGCCGTCCGCGTCGCCATCGTAAATCCGCACCGGGACGGTCGAGCTCTTGCGCAACCGATCCAGCAATTCCAGGCCACGACGGCCACGACTGCGCCGGAGCGCGTCGGACGAGTCGGCGATGTGCTGCAGCTCGCGCAGGACGAACCGCGGCACGACCAGCGGCCCGGCCAGGAAGCCAGTCCGTCCGACGTCGGCGATGCGGCCGTCGATAATTGCGCTCGTGTCGAGCAGCGCGCCGGATGATGCTTCCCCCGGCTCGCGCTCGGGGCTGGCGAACCAGCCCAGCAGGCCGAAGATATCGTCCCGGCGCCCCACGAAGATCGTCACGCCCAGGTAGCAGAGGAAGAGGCACCCCAGGAACGGCAACAGCCGTCCGGCCATTCCTGGGAGCATGGCCAGGGGAATGGCGAGAAGGGCAGATAGGACCAGCGAGATAAGGAGTCCACAGACCGCGGCGACCAGATCTTTGACTGGCAGCTTCCGCGCGTGATCCGCGACGAAGCCGGTCGGGCGAGTCGTGATGTAGGGGGTGACGGCAAACCCCAACGCGATCCCGACCGCCGCCCCGATGAGCTCACCAGGAAGCGCCCCTCCCTGGATCGGCGGTAGGCCGACGTTGGAGCCCAGGTTCCATCCGGCCGCCGCGAAGGCCACCGCGCCGACGAAGCGGAAGGCCAGCTCGACGTTCATCGAGTCTCCTCTCGTGTCGCGACCCCACTTCCTCGCGCGCATTCGGCTCAACCGAGCGCGGCGACTCCTCCTTTCGGCGTCCTCAACCTGACTTTAACACAGGTCTCACGCCGGTGTAAAGGCAAATCGCAGCTTGCTAGCTTGCTTCCCAGACGCGACGAAGCGCTTCGTCGAGCGTGTCGGCGGTCACGATCTCGATCCCGTCTTGGCGGTTCGCGCGGTCACGCATGGCCGATCCAGGGACGAGGCAGCGGCGAAACCCGAGGCGAGCCGCTTCTGCCAGTCGTCGTCCGGCGTCCCGCACGCGCCGCAGCTCGCCGGACAGCCCGATCTCGCCGATCAGGGCGAGCTTCGGGTCCACCGGCCGCTCGCGGTAGCTGGAAACGATCGCGACCGCGGTCGCCAGATCGGCGGCCGGCTCGGAGATGCGGAAGCCGCCGACGACGTTGACGTAAATATCCTGGTTCGATAGGCCCACGCCAATCCGCTTGGTCAGCACGGCGGTCAAAAGCAAGAGCCGGCCCATGTCGATGCCGGTCGCGGTCCGCCGCGGCAGGCCGAAGCTCGTCGTGCTGGTGAGCGCCTGGACTTCGACCAGGAGCGGCCTGGTGCCTTCGATGGTGACGGCAACGGTCGAGCCATCGGCGCTGGCCGGCAAGTCCTCCAGAAAGAGCTCGGAGGGATTCGCGACTTCGGCAAGGCCCTCGCCGCGCATCTCGAACACGCCGACTTCGTTGGTCGACCCGAACCGGTTCTTCACGGCGCGGAGGAGGCGAAAGGACTGGAAGCGCTCGCCTTCGAGGTAGAGGACCGTATCCACGATGTGCTCGAGCATGCGCGGACCGGCGATCGTGCCCTCTTTGGTGACGTGCCCGACGATGAAAATCGGGCGCTGGGTCGTCTTGGCCGCGCGGAGCAGCGTCATCGCGCACTCACGTACCTGGGTCACGCTGCCGGCGGCGGAGGTGACGTCATCCAGGTACATCGTCTGGATCGAATCGACGACGACCATAGCCGGCTTCACACTCTCGATCTGAGCGAGAATGTCGCCCAGGCGCGTCTCGGCCAGGACCAGCAGCTTGTCCGTCTCGAGTCCCAGGCGGTCTGCACGGAGCTTGATCTGCTCGGCGGACTCCTCACCCGAAACGTACAGGACCGGGCCGCAGCGCTCGGCCACCTCGCCCGAGATCTGCAGTAGGAGAGTCGACTTCCCGATCCCGGGATCTCCGCCGAGCAAGACCAGGGCACCCGGGACGATTCCGCCGCCAAGAGCGCGATTGAACTCGGTCCCCGAAACGACGATGCGCTCGAAGGGGCGCGAGCGCAGCGTACGCAGGCTGACCGGGCTGGTGCTGGGCGCATTCCAGGAATGCTGGGCGTTGGTCGCCGGCTCCTCCAGCGTCTCGAGCAAGGAGTTCCACGCTCCACACTCGGAGCATCGCCCGGCCCACTTCAAGCTCTGCGCTGAACACTGCTGGCAGACGTAAATGGTCTTGGCCCGGTTCTTCGACGACGCCATTGTCTTCTTTCATGGCAGCAGGGCCAG
>DATLRG010000232.1:0-2770 GCA_035534795.1 Chloroflexota bacterium | reverse complement strand
GCCACCGGGCACCGGCGACGCCTCGATCTCGTTGGCGCAGTTGATCTCGCTGAACGGCGTGGTGATCGTCTCGACGCCGCAGGACGTAGCGCTGCTGGATGCGACCAAATCGCTGAGGATGTTCGAGAAGCTCGAAGCGCCGATCCTGGGGATCGTCGAGAACATGAGCTACTTCATCTGCCCCCATTGCAACGAGCACGTCGACATCTTCGGTCACGGGGGCGCCGAGCGAGCGGCAGAGCGTCTTGGCGTTCCATTCCTTGGTCGGGTGCCGTTGAATCCCGAGATTCGGCAAGGCGGCGACGATGGCGTGCCGATCCTACGGGGAAATCCTGAATCGGCGGAGTCGGAGGCGTTTCGGCAGATCGCGTCGCAGGTCGCGGCGCGAATCAGCATCGTCACGCTGGGGCCGACCGGCAAGCGGCCAACCTGGGTGCCACTGCCGATGATGCGGACGTAGGGACGGCCCCAAAAAAGAGCGCGCTCGGGGCTTTGATCGCCCGAGCGCGCCAAGGAACTTCGCCTGCCGGCGCTCTGTAGCTTAGGTGGGCTACCTCGCCGACTTTGTTGCCCTTACACGCACCGCTTCGCGCGCCCCCACGCAGTCGCGGTCGAGGGCCCCTGGCCCAGCCGGAAACCCGGCGGTGAAGCCGGTTCCAGCGGTATCGCCAGCGTCTCGCCTATCCATGGCCTGTGGGGAGGAACTAAACCACCTCACGGACTTTCACACCCTTGCTCTCGCGCCCACTCTGAGCGGCATTGGATCCGGATGGGCGCCGAGGGCGACCGGCGACGGTAACGCTGGCAATCAGTGAATCAACAGCCTGCGTTAGCCGTCCGCGGGACAAAAGAAAACCCAGAGGGCAATTGCGCCATCTGGGCAGCAATCGTCTGACCCTCTTCACCACGCCTACGGAGTTAGCTGATGGGTTCGGCCTTGAAGAGTAGCCTACCGCGCCTTCGTCTCACGTCCGTGGAGACGACACCGCGGATTCACCCCACTCACTGGGTCCCCCGTTCTCGCCGCGTCGGCGAGATTCGGCGGCTAACGACCTATTAAGTTGTCGTCAGCCACTATAATGGCTGCGAAGTCGCGAGTCAAGAGCATTTTACGAATCTGTAAGGAACTGGACCATGGGCGTTTTGATCGGTCTCGACGTGGGCACCACGAACACCAAGGCGGTTGCGTTCGATCCGGAGACCGGCCACGTCGTCGCGGTCGCTTCACACCCGACGCCGTACGTCAGCGCCGGAACCGGCGCCGACGCGCGCGAGATCGACCCGGACGCCCTCTGGGCAGGCGCGGTCGACTGCCTCCGCCAAGTGATCAGTGCCGCCGCTCGCCCGGTGCTCGCCGTCGGCATCGCGAGTATGGCCGAAGCCGGCGTTCCCCTCGACGCGACCGGCAAGGCACTCTACCGGATCATCCCCTGGTACGACGCGCGCACCGAGCCTCAAGCACGGCGAGTGATGTCGCACCCGGACTCGGACCATCTTTTCAAAGTCACCGGGCAGGCGCCGCGGCACGTCTACACGCTCTACAAGATCCTCTGGCTCCGAGACCACGAGCCCCGGGTGATCGACCGACTGCACTGCTGGCTTTCTGTCGCCGACTTCGTTGGCTGGAAGCTCACCGGCGCGGCGGCGACCGATTTCAGCCTGGCCTCTCGGACGATGTTGCTCGATCAGCGCTCCCGCCAGTGGTCGCCGGAGCTGCTGGAGCTGGCCGGCTTGCGTGCCGCGCAGTTGCCTGCGCTAACCCGATCCGGTGCGACGATTGGCTCCGTCACCGCGGACGCGGCCCGGGAGACCGGGCTGTCGGTCGGTTTGCCGGTCGGCATCGGCGGCCACGACCACCTCTGCGGCGCCCTGGCCGCCGGCGCGGTGCGGCCGGGACAGGTCGTCGACTCCATCGGCACGGCCGAAGGACTGGTGATCCCGTCGGCCGCGTATCGCGATGACGACCTCTTCCTGCGCAGCCGCATCTGCTGCTACGCCCACGTCCTGCCCGATCAGTTTGTAATCCAGGCGGGCATGGCCATGAGCGGCGGCGGACTCACCTGGATCGCCAATCAACTCTTCGCGGACGCAGCCGATCCCGTTGCCGCCGCGCTCGACGCCGCGGGCAGAGCACCTGCTGGCGCCGATCGATTGCTCTACCTGCCCTATCTCGGCGGGAACGGCAGCCCGATCGGCGACGAGAACGTCGCGGCGGCGTTCGTCGGTCTTCGCCCGGCCCAGGAGCGCGGCCACCTCGTTCGAGCGGTCCTGGAGGGTATCGCCTTCGGCATCCGCCACACGCTGGAGGTCGCGGCCGGCGCCGTCGGGGGCATTGGCGAACCGATCCGCGTGGTCGGCGGTGGTGGTCGCTCGGCGCTCTGGCTCCAGATTCGTGCCGACGTTCTCGGTCGAACGATGCTGGCGGTCGAGGTGCCCGAGGCGGTCGCGCTCGGCGCGGCCCTGCTGGCCGGCGTCGGCGCCGGCGTCTATCCCGACGCCGTCAGCGCGGCCGCCTCCGTCGATCGTCACACCAAGCCCTACCACCCGGACCCCAGCCGCGCCGGCTTTTACGCCAAGCGCTACCGTGAGGGCTATCTGCCGCTCTATCCGGCGTTGGCGCCGATCTTTGGGGCGCTAGAACATCGGTCAAGTATTCCAAAATCGCCGAAATTCGGCCTCGGCCGAAGCGAATCAAGTGGCCCGATTGGGTGATTTGCCCGCCAAATTCGTCAGAAACACCATAGGTACATGATATGTTGTGACTACTTGA
>DATLRG010000231.1:0-3528 GCA_035534795.1 Chloroflexota bacterium | reverse complement strand
TGGGAGACCACCGTGCCTACAGCTCGACGGCAACCATCGACGAACGTCAACGTCTTCGACTACCCGTGGCGCCTACTGTCGTGAACCGCGACTGGCGTGTCAAGCCGGCGCCGTCCTTCGCTGATCCCCCCAAAGGGCTAGGGGGAATAGCCCAGGCGGGCGATAGTCGGGGACCTGTTCGTCGGGTAGGTTGGATCTACCTCGCGGTGCGGGTCGCACTCGATGGGCAGGGGGTTTTCCGCATGCGTCGCGCACTCGTCCTCGCGCTGTTGCTCCTCGTCGGCTTCGTCCTCCGCGGTCCGACCCCCGCCTTCGCCGACGACCCCGCGCAGGAGGTCGTCGCGCTCGTCAACGCGCAGCGCTCCCAGGATGGCCTCGCCCCACTCGTCCTCTCCACCCCCCTCACCACCGCCGCCCGCGCCTACGCGCTCGCCCTCGCCCAGGGCAACTTCTTCAGCCACACCGGCCGCGACGGCTCGACCTTCATCCGCCGCGACGAGGCCGCCGGCTACACCAACTGGGATTACCTCGAAGAAAACCTCGGCGCCGGCCAGTCCACCCCCCAGCAAGTCGTCGCCCAGTGGCTCGCCAGCCCCGACCACCGCGCGAACCTCCTCTCCCCGCACGTCCGCGAGATCGGCGTCGGCCACGTCGCCCTCCCCTCCTCCCAGTACGTCAACTACTGGGTCCAGGAGTTCGGCGATCGCCCCGGCCCGCTCCCGGTCGCCTTCCAGAATACCGCTGCGCCCCTGGGGGGTGCCGTCGCGGGCGTCGCCCCCGCTCCTGCCATGACTCCCGTCACCGCCCCTGAATCTGCCTCCCAGCCCCTGTCCTGGCTCGCCCCTACCGGCTACCGTGTCAGCGGTGACTGGCTCGCCTTCATGCGCGCCCACGGTAACGTCGACACCCTGGGCCTCCCTCGCTCCAACGTCATCCCCGACCCGCTCAATCCTGCCCAGCAGATCCAGGTCTTCCAGCGCGCCGTCCTCGAACTGCATCCGGAGAACCCCCCGGGCTCCCAGATCGAGCCCCGCCTGCTCGGAGACATCCTTTACCCGGGGGCTGACCCGCCGGTCGACCCGAGCGACGCGCCACCGGGTCCCACTGAGTACTTCCCGCTCTCCCCGGACCACCCCACCGGCCTCGGCCACTTCGTCGCCAACTTCACCCGCGACGGTCAGCCGCTTTATTTCAAGGACTACTTTGACCGTCACGGGGGTGTCGCGGTCTTCGGCTACCCCAAGGAAGAACCGACGCTGCGTGCTGGCCTCTGGACCCAGCGCTTCCAGGCCGCTGTCTTCCAGTACCACCCCGAGAACGATCGCGACGGCTTCCTGCCCGGCACCACCATTCCCCGACGCACCTACCGCGTCCAGCTCGAGCTCCTCGGCGACGAGTACGTCAAGGCCGTCGGGATCCCCCTCGACCATTGAGCAACGCGCAAAACGCAGAGTGCGAACGACGGTCATCTCGCAGCACCGTCTTTGCGTTTTGCGTTTCACGTCTCCACGCACGGATCGCCAGGCGAAGCGAACATCTCGGCCGCGAATCTGCTAGAATTCAGCGAGATCCTGATCTGGACGCTGGACTCTGGTGGATGACGATCGTGGTTTACAGTCATGAGCGCTGAACGGCGTGCCGCGTGGTGAAGGACTTCCTTTCCCAGCGGGGCGTGAGGTACACGCTGAAGGACCTGAACGTGGATGCCGAGGCGCGCGATGAGTTCGTTCGCTCTGGCTATCTTTTGCCGCCCGTCGTCGTCGTCGACGGCGACGCGGTGGTCGGCTTCGATCCAGCGCGGCTGGATCAACTTCTCGATCGAGGAGAGAGGTCACGTGGCACTGCCTGACATGACCATCGACATGGACGGCGTCCTGTGTCGCCCGGTGGTCTGGTTCAATCTGGTCATCAGCCGGGACATTCGTCGCGCGCCGGACGTCGAGGCGCGCAAGCTCGGCTCCGCTCCATCGCTGCCGTCTCGTTTGCTGGAGTCGCGACCGAGTCAGGTGGTCCGCTATGCCTGGCGGAGGCCAATGCCCCGCGTCTCCGAGGGTCTCGAAAAGCTGGCCGAGATGCGTCGGCTGATCCTACTCTCCGGCCGTCCAGAAATCTCTCGCAAGTCCACCGAGCGCTGGCTGGTCCAGCACGGCCTTCGCGACTACTTTTCCGAGATCGTACTCAACGACGGGCGTCTCTCGAACGCAGCGTTCAAGCTCGTGACCTTGCGCGAGCGAGGAGTGGTCCATCACATCGACGACGATGGCCGCGTCGCCTACTTCCTGACTCAGGACGCGTCGCGCACGGTGTTCCTGATCGCCTGGAGGCGCAACGATGGCCTTCCCTACCCGCCAACCGTCCAGCGGGTGCAGGACCTGCTGGAAGCGGCCGAGCGCCTGGGGAGCTCCTCCTTGCTCGACAGCCGTCCCGGCGCGCTGGAATGGAACGTGAGCGCTGATTCGTCCGTCAGGGAGAAACCAATGGGCGACGCCAAGCGCACCGAGTGACTTCTTGAGCAATGATCTCAGAGTTGTTGAGTAGGCGCCGCGGCGGCGCCCACTCAACAACTCTGAGATCATTGCCAAACCCTTATGTCAAGGCACGTATTTGAGCGCCCTCGAGGCACCCAAATACGTGCCTTGACATAAGTTCTAAGAACTATACTCGAATGGCCACCACGACTGCGTGCCGGCGCTGTTCGTTCCGGAGCCACTGGCTCCGGAGCTTCCCGCGTACCCCTCCGGGGAGGCCGAGACCCCCGCCGCCTCGGCCGGCTTCTCGGTCTTGGCGGCCACCTGTAGGGTTCCGCTCTTTTCTTCGACCGCCGCGTGACACCAGGGGCACGTATCGCGCGTCGACTCGCCGTCGACGATGAAATCGCGATGACAGCCCGGGCAGATCCAGGACTTGATTGACACCGGCAACAACCTCCGGATCCGACCGACCGTGGCACAACCGACCACCATCGGCCAACCCTGTTTGCCGACGGACCGGCATTTCCGGTGCCATCACGGAGTGACGAGTGATGAGTGATGAGGACCGAAGGCTGAAGAGGGAGTGAGGGACGAGGCCGTTCCGCACTCAGTGCTCATCACTCAGTCCTCAGTCGTCAGTCCACGGCGTATACCGAATGGTCGGCTCGCGACCGTTCTCGAAGGAGATCGTGGTGATGCTGCCCTTTTGGGGTTCGTACGGGCCACGCAGGGCGTCGACGGTCAGCGGTCGCCCTTCGAGACCGGCCCGCAGGATCGCGATCGGCGCAGCGTGACTGACGCAGACGACTTCTGACGTCGGGTGCCGCTGCCGGACGCGGTCGACGAACCGGTTCATCCGGCGAAACACGTCTGCGATGGTCTCATCGCCAGGATCCTTCGGATTGTCGAACATGTTGATCGACGCGGGGACGTCCCTGGTCTTCAGCCCCTGATACGACGTGTAAACCTCGGCCAGACGCCGTGACTGGCGCACCCGCAACCGTGGGTGGTGTTGTCGAACGGCCCGCGCGGTCTGAAGCGCCCGGAGCTGCGGGCT
>DATLRG010000230.1:0-7140 GCA_035534795.1 Chloroflexota bacterium | reverse complement strand
CACTTCCACACACTCACTGAGAAATTATCCCAAAACCGTTGTTTGAGCGCCCTGCGGGCGCTCAAACAACGGTTTTGAGATAATTTCTCAGAGGCTAAACCGACGTTTGCGCGTGAGCGTCCGGACAATCGCCACGAGGATGACGGCCCCAACGAAGGCAACGGCGATGCTTCCCAGGAATCCCGCCGACGAGCCCGGCAGAAATACGGAGAACAGCCATCCGCCGATGACCGCGCCGATCAAACCGACGACGATGTCCCCAATGATCCCGAAGCCTCCGCCGGCCACCATCTGGCCGGCCAACCATCCCGCGATCGCGCCCACGAGGAGCCATGCGATCCATCCACCTGGTGTGAGAGCCATTGTTTCAACCTTTCCAATCCCGCCTCAATCCCAATCGAGGGGGAGAAATCATCTCCTGGATGATCCCGCTTGGGGATCAAGCGGCTTACTATTCGCCTGGTGCGAGGCTCATCGCCCTTCCTCGCTGTCGCGACTGACGGGGGGAAGCGCGTCGAGAGTCTGTCCGAATCAGGATTGGTACCGATCGTAGGTCGTGGTGCTCCGAGAACCGGTCCGCAGGAAGACCAAACGGATGACCCAGACGATTCCCCAGGCGATCAGGGCGTAGATGACCATCGCGATGATCGAGGAAACCTCCAGCACGGACCCACCGACGGCCGGGGTGCCGGTCAAGCCGAAAAACGGTGTCAGGAAGAAGCCCGCGACGCCGTAAACGAAGTGGGCGAAGCCGTTGTTTGCGTTCGCCGCGAAGAGCTTCAGGACAACGCGCAGGCCGATCAGCACGTCGATGATGCCGAGGAGCAACCAGATCAGCTGCTCGCCCTTATAGAGCTGCAACTGCTGCTCGGCAGCGCGATCGCGCGTGCTCGTTTCGTGGTGTTCGCCGCCGGCCTGGTCCACCACGCGTCGCTCGCGCCGCTCGACCCCCATGGGACTCTGAGCGACCCGCTCCGTCTGTTCGAAGCTGGCCGGACCCGCGACCGCCCCTTTCGCTGGGTCCGATTGTGGGTCGACCTGGCTGATCTCGTGACGTTCCACCGATCGTGTCTCCGGTGATTCTTCCATTGTCTTCTCCTTCTGTCCTCGTGGTCGCCGCGAGGGAGAGGCGTGCCTCATCCCGAGGGCCTGCCAGAAACAGTTTCCCGATTGGCTCGTTCGTCGTCGATCGTTCGCCTTCAGCGGCGAGGGCGTCCCACACGGGAAGTAATTCTTTTCCAGGCCCTTGGTCGTAGACTACGCGCCTGGCAAGCTCCTGTCATGACGGTTCCGTCATCGCGATCGAGGTGGATGGACCGTCGTCTCACGTCGCCTGAAGGAGCCTACTACCCAGAGCCGTGTGGTTCAGCGCCAACGCGCTCGTCGTGGGAATGTTGACGAACGTGTAGCCAGTCAGGTTCGCAGTCGTCAGCGCACTTCGCCGAAAGAACAAATTAGCTTTGCGTCTCCGAGTCCACGATCCGTGCGCCCCGGACGCCCGGCACGGCCCGCGCGAGGTCCAGCGCGACCGCGGGAACGTCGCCCGAGAGCCGAACGAATCCGAGCGTGGCGCGGACCGGAACAATGTATCGACGAGTCCGCGGATCACGCCCCAGCGCCTCCGCGACGGCGGCCTCGAGCTCGTCATCGCCAACCGGGATGTTCTGGAGATCGAGCACACCGCGGATCTTGCGAACGGCGTCCTCGATTCGGTGCCGATGGGCGCTCCAGGCGATGTTTCCGGTCACGGTCACTACTCCGTTACGGGCCGTGACCGAGAGGTAGGGCGCGCTCAGCCGACGGATGATCTCGTCGCCCCCGATCGCTCGCTCGACGTCGGCGGCGAGTTCGTCGTCCGGTCGGTATTCGGGAAGCGTAGCCAGTTCGTCGGGACGGAGGTCGAGAACGATGCGCTCCAACGTCGCGTCGACGACCCGGTCCACCGGGACGACCAAGCGGTGAGAATCGAATGGGCCACGACGGATGACGACGTGGGTCGCGTATCCCTTCGCGGGGTCGGTCAGCACCAGGGCGACCGTTCCCACATCGTGGTCCTGCATCACGACCCGGGTCCCGGCGGTGATCGTCGGCGGTGTGCGGCGGCCTGCCGGGAAAGGAGGAGCAACGACATCGGCCAAGGGCGTCTCCCCATGCGGCCACTCTCCGCTCGGCGGGAGAGCGGCCGATTCGGCCGCCTGGACAACGTGTGCCTGTCTCATGGGTATGCCCTCTTTCACCAAAGAATCGGGCGGCGACGTGAGGTTATCACCGCATCGGATCGACAGCCCAGCCACATCCGGATCAATTCGCGATGGCTTCTAGCTAGCGGGTGAGCGTGGCCTCACCCCGCCCTCACGGGCACCCCTCTCCATCCGAGATGGAGAGGGGACCAAGAGGTGAGCGGCGCCCTGCGCCGCAGCTTCCCCTCTCCATCGGAGATGGAGAGGGGGCGAGAGGGTGAGGCCACGCCCTCGCGCCGGCTACAAGTCAGCGCAAACTGCTTTAGGGTCTGAAAAAGAAGGTACCTTCCGGTGTGGCAATTCGTCCTCGACAGCGAGGTTGTCGCCGCGCGCATCCGCGACGCTGAGGCTGGCACGTGCCACCAACCACCAACCGGACCCTACTCTTTTCCAGACCCTGAGTGGTAGAATAAGGGCGCAGTCTCGCTTTGTCATGACGATTTCGTCATCACGAGCGAACGGGGCTGGGCGTTCCGTGGTCCCGAAGTAACGTGTTAATCAGGAGAGAGCGCGCTGGCGCGCGCCGGAGTAAGGGAGTAGGCACCATGTCCGTCGACCAAGAACGGCCTCTGCGTGTCCTCGTCCTCACAGAGCAGCGATGGCTCGCCGAGATGGTTAAGCTGACGCTCAACCATGGCGTCTACGTCGCGCGCGACGCGAAGGACCTTGGCGAAGCAATGGTGATGATGGACGACTGGCAGCCTCAGCTCGCCGTCGTCGACATGGACAACGGTGGCGGCCAGTTCGTGCGCCGAATCGGGGAGTCTCAACCGGGCAGCGGCACGCGAATTCCGGTCCTGGCCCTGACGCGCCGTGGCGACCTCAAGACCAAGCTCGCGGCCTTCGACCAGGGCGCGGACGACATCATGACCGTCCCTCTCTCCCCGGAAGAGCTACTCGCCCGCGTTCTCGTGATCACACGGCGCAGACTCGGCGAGAACGTTCCCCTGAATCCGGTGCTGAAGCTGGGAGAGTTGGAGATCGACATCCTGAACCGCCACGTGCGTGTGGGATCGTCCGAACTGCACCTGACCGGCTTGGAGCAGAGCTTGCTCTACTTTCTGGCGGCCAACGCCGGCCAGGTAGTGACCCGCGACGAGATCATGGACGCGCTCTGGGGTGTTGATTTCGCGGCCGACAGCAACGTGGTCGACCGACACGTCCACGACCTGCGAGTCAAACTGCAGAACGGCTGGAAGAGACCACGGTTCATCGCCACGGTGCCCGGAGAGGGTTATCGCTTCCTGCCAGTCTCGTCGGAGCAGGACAGCGCGTCCTAACCCGCCGCGGGAGGGCCTTTCATGATGGTTTCGTCATCACTCGGCGCTGCTGGCGTCGTCGAGCCAGCCGCCGGTGAACCCGGCGTGCCGCAACCCGGTCACCAGATAAGGGCACCCGCGCAGCAGCTCCCAGAGCAAACCGGTCTGGTAGTTCGCGATCATCAACACGATCGGTCCCTGGTTGAGCCCGAAGTGGTACCGCGAGATCCAGCCCTTCTTTCCGGTGGTCGTAAATGTCGGGTTATAGGTCGCCTTGAAGCCATACGGGTTGTCGACGCGCAGCCGTAGATGCTCGAAGCACTCGATGGTCGGTAGCACGATCTCCGGAGCGAAGGGCAACGAGGCCACGACTGCCCAGGGGGAGATACTCCCGTCATCGGGACCGTCGGGCGCGCCGCGCGCCAGGTAGCCGTAGAACGTGCGCTCGACGCCGTCGATCCGCCGCACGGTCGGGCCCGGGCCGTCGCTGGCGGTGATGCCCCAGCAGTGCTCGCCGTAGTCGGCCCAGCCATGCGGATTCTGGATGCAGTACTGCTGGTGGACGTAGGTGGCCCGGCGACTGTTCTCGAAGTAGTCGATGCCTCTCTCGCGCATCAAGGCATCCTGGATGCCGCGGAAGTCGATCCAGACGTGCGAAAGCTGATGGATGAAGAGCGGACCGGCGTCGAGAAGCTCGTAGCCGTAGACGTTCTTCCAGGCGTAGGTCGAGGTCCAGCAGCGGTAGCTGTCGGCGGGCAGCGGGTGCGTCGGCGAGCCGAGGCCGAGGGTGTAGAGCAGCAACGCTTCGTTATAGCCGTCCCAGCGATAGGGCAGGAACCCGCTCTCCGGATTCCAGCCGTGTGTGAGCAGGGGCCCCTCGTTGCGTGCCCAGTCCCAGTCGGCGCGCCGGTAAAGCTCGTCGGCCAGGTCGCGGATTTCCGGTTCCGCGCCGGAATCTCGATCAAAATAAGCGGCGGCGGCGAGCATCCCGGCCAGGAGGAAGGCGGTGTCGACCGTCGACAATTCGCACGACCAGACGCGACGGCCGGTGTTCATGTCGAGGAAATGGTAGTAAAACCCTTTGCAGCCGGTCGCGTCGGGGCGCGTCCCTTGCTCGCTCTGCTGAAAGAAGCGCAAGGTGGCCAGAGTGCGCTTGGTGGCTTCATCCCGGTGCAGCAGGCCGGTCTCGACGCCGATCGGATAGGCGGCCAGCGCGAGGCCGACGGCGGCGATGCTGGCCGGCGAGGTCTTCGCTGTCTTGTCTTTCACGAGACCGTTGGCCGGATTGCTCTCGTGGATGAAGTAGCCGAAAGTTTCCCGCTGCAGACTGTCCAGCAATTGCCGTTGCGGCAGGGACCTCATGCTGGCTTGCCGCCCGTATCTGCGCCGCGCGCCCACTCGACGGTGACGGCGGCTACTGCCAGGGCGGGCAGGTCCAGCTCGAGCCGGAGCGTCCCATCCTGGTACGTCCAGGTGAGTGACTCCGCCGTCAGGTTGGACGCCTCGTCCAGCCGCTCCACCTGGAGGGCGCTGAGGTACTCCGGTTCGCCCATGACGTGCCAGAGGGCCGTCGCGTTGGCGTGATCGGCGTCGACGCGCTCGACGAAGGCGCCCCGCGGCGGGGGCGCATCGACCAGCGCCAGGTGGACCCGCTCGGTCTGGATGGAGTGCCGCGGGAAGGCGAAATTGGTGAGCATCACCGTCACGCTGTCGGCTTTGCGCACGACCCAGGCGTCCACCGTCTCGTGCTCGCCTTGCACCGGCAGCCGCTCCGTGCCGAGACGGTGCAGGAGTTGGTAGGCGCGGTAAGCTGGCTTGGGGATCCCGTAAATGTTCAGCAAGCCGAAGCCGCCCTGGAACGGCACCGACGGGAAGTAGTTCTCCTCGAAGATGTCGGTGAAAGTCCAAAAGCTGTAGCATTCGACAAAAGGCTCGACCTCCAGCACGGTCTTGGTCACGAAAGCAGCCGTGTAAGGCTCGTCGTGCAGGGGATCGCGCGGGTTCGACGAAGCGCTCCATTCAGTATAGAGCACCGGGCGGCCGCGCGCCTGCTGCTGGGTCTTCCGCGCCTGGTCGCGCATCACGTGACGCGGCGCGTGAGCAAGCTGGGTGAGCGTATCCGCGCCAATCTGCCCGAAGGCATCAGTCGGGTAATAGTGCGTGCTGACGAAATCCGCGGGGACCCTGTTCTGCTCGCAGAAGTCGAGAAACTCTGGCACCCAGGCAGCCATGGCGGTGACCGGGCCGCCGACGCGCAGTCCCGAATCGACTTGCTTGATCGCTTCGGCGGTCACCCGATAGAGATTGAAATAGTCGTCCGGCTCGGCCGTCCAAAAGGCGGTTAGATTCGGCTCGTTCCAGACCTCAAAGTACCACTCACGAACTTCCTCCACGCCGTAGCGCTCAACACAGTGCCGAACCAGCTTGCGGATCAGGGTGGCCCACGCGTCGTAATCCTTCGGCGGCGTGACGTGCGCGCCATAATGGAAGACCGTCTTCGGCCCGGAGGCCAGGGTCCACGGCATAAAGCTCAGCTCGACCAGCGGCCGCACGCCGATCTCCAGGAGAGCGTCCCAGATCTGATCGGCGTTGAAGAACGAATAGAGGTATTGGTCATTCTGGGTGATCATGGTCCCCATATCGTCGTCCAGGATCCCGTGGAAGCGCACGTGCCCGACGCCCAGCTCGTCATGGCAGCGGCGCAATTGCGCCTGCCAGTCACCCCGCAGGGCGAGCGTGGCATGGCCGCTACCTAGCGTGTGCTCCCAGACGTGCTTGAGCGAGGTGGCCTCCGCGGACAATTCGCAACGGAAATCGGGCATACGCATTCACCTTCTTCGTTGTTCAGATCTCCGAGAGGAAATCCTCCGCTGATCGACAGTTTCAGCCGGTCCCGCCGTCCGCCACTCGCTCTGGCGGGAGGACTCCGATCTGGCGCAGCACGCCCGCCGTGTCCCAGCTGGTCCAACTTTCCGCGATCTTGCCCTCGACGAGGCGGCAGAACGTCATCCCCGTGAGATCGCCCCGCGTGGTGCGCGAGGCGATCGCGGCCCGGCCATCGGACCGCGGGTTCCAAGCGGTCCAGCACAGCGCGACCGTCTCCCCTTGTGCGATCAAGTGATGCGCCGTGATCTGAAAGTCGGGGAAAGCGGCGCGATACAGGGCGACGCTCACTTTAATCGCCTCGGGGCCACGGACCAGATCCGAGATCAGGCCGTAATGGTTGACGTAGTCGGAAGCAACCAGATCATCTGCTAAGCCGAGCTCCCCTCCATTCCAAATCTCCTCGACGACCCGCTGCACGATGGCCGCGTTGTGCTCGGACAACGCGGCGCCTCCGCCGAACGTATCACTCACGGGGCCGCTCCGTCGTCCATCAGCTGATCTCGGTCGGTCGGTGTGCCTCGAGCATCCAGAGCGTCTTCTCGATCCCGTCCAGCACCTCGATCACCAGGTCCTGGGAGACAAGGTCGAGCTCCCCAAGTTGGCCCAGCCGTCTCCGTCCGACCTCGGAGATCGCGTGCAGCCGCGCGACCCCGAGGTCTACCACTTGACGGTCCTCGATCCGCCCCTGCAGGTTCCAGTGCGCTTGCTTTCCCTGGAGCGAAGGATCGATCATATCGATCAGCAGCTCTTGCAGG
>DATLRG010000229.1:0-3184 GCA_035534795.1 Chloroflexota bacterium | reverse complement strand
TAATTTCTTCGACTTGAACCCCGGGTGAGAACGGCGGGGATGTGTTGGAGGTGCTCAGCGCCTCCAACACATCCCCGCCGTTCTCGCCCGGGGTCAAATTTAGAATGGGAGAGTCGCATGCAGAAATCCGCGCGCCTCCTGCCGCTTGTCACCGCGCTGTTCGTCACCGCGTTGTTGACAGCCAACATTATCGCGGTCAAGCTCTTCGTGGTGGCGGGGGTGGCGCTGCCGGCCGGCGTCGTGATCTTTCCGCTGAGCTACCTGTTTGGCGACGTGCTCACCGAGGTCTACGGCTACGCCCAGGCGCGCCGCGTGATCTGGCTGGGGTTCTTTTGCAACCTGCTGATGGTCGTCGCGATCTGGGTCGCCCAGGAACTACCGTCAGCGTCCTTCTGGAATGGGCAGGGCGCCTACGAGCAGATTCTCGGGTTCGCTCCCCGACTGCTCGTCGCGTCGTTCGCGGCGTACTTGCTTGGCGAGTTCGTGAACTCCTTCGTGCTGGCGAAGCTGAAAATCGCCACGAAGGGCCGCTGGCTCTGGACGCGGACGATCAGCTCGACCGTCGTCGGCCAGGCGCTCGATTCGACGGTCTTCATCACGCTGGCGTTCGCGGGGACCGGCGTGCCGGCTCTGGGCTCGCTGATCCTGGCGCAGTGGCTGTTCAAGTCGGCGTACGAGATCGTGGCAACACCCTTGACCTACCTCGTCGTCAACACGCTCAAGCGCCTCGAAGGGATCGATACCTTTGATTATGAGACGAACTTCAACCCGCTGATGATCGCGGCCGAGCGCGTGAGCAGGCCGGGATAATGGCGGTCCCGTCTGAGGCTTCCTGAATTGACGCTCTTCGCATCGTCCGAGTCCGGTGCAGCGAGGTGGAACGATGGCCGATGGGCTTTTTAACGATCCTCCGGACGTCTCGATCACGGCCTACGACATTTTCGGCCGGCCGCACGAGAGATCTCTGAAAAACTTCCGGTTTCGCGTTTCAGTGTACGGGTTGCTGAGACGAAACGACGAGATACTGGTGAATCGGCATCCCCTGCAATCGCAGTACGGGTTGCCGGGCGGCGGAGTCGAAATCGGGGAATCGATGACAGCAGCGCTGATTCGCGAGTTTCGGGAGGAGACCGGGTTAGAGATCCGACCAATCAGGCTGCTCGGCGTGAGGGAGAGCTTTTTCACCTTCGGGGGCCAGGACGCTCACGGCATCTTGATTCTCTATGCCACGTTATTTGGAGGAGGATCGGATCACACGAGATTTACGAGGATCCGTAGGCGATGTTCAGGCAGATCGGTCCTGTCGGTCGAAAGCTGCTTCGAGGTCGTGTTCATCGTCGAACACGTCGTTTTGAGCTTCCCCAGCCTCGGCGGAGTGGTAGGTGACGAGGAGCCGCCGCGCCTCGATGTTGAGGTCAATCGCGTCGATGACGGGTAGCGTGTCTCCTCGCGCCAGGCTAGCCTTCACCCAGTCTTCGAGTCGCCGGTAGAGCTCGACAGCGCACTCGTGGACATCGGCGCCGAACGCCAGGACACCTTTGCACAGAGGAACGTACGCCGCGAGAGTGCCGTCGTCCAGCGTCTCGACGACGGCACTCCGCAAAGCAGCGTTCACGTAATCCTCTACGACTGTCCGCAGTTGCATCCGCACAACTCTCCTGGCACGATCGGTGTGACGCTCATGATGATGCCATCACACAGGTAAGTATGCACGAATGGCGCCGTGCTGGCAATGGCCGAATTGGCCCGTGGCAGCGGAACGGGGACACGCGAGGGTTGCCGAGGTGCGACGCCAACGCGGTGGGCCGGGGTAAAGGCAGGGGATGGCAGACAGGGATGTGGTGGATTTACACGGCAAATCCACCACGTCCCTGTCTGCCATCCCCTGCCTTTACCTTAGCTGATGAAGAGGGGCGCCAGCACCAGCGTGATGGTGCTGAGCAGCTTCACCAGGGTGTGCAGTGATGGACCGGCGCAATCCTTGAACGGGTCGCCGATGACGTCGCCGGAGACTGCCGCGGCGTGGGTTGGGCTGGCCTTCTGAATGACTTCGCCGTCGTAGCCTTTCATGTAGCCGGCCTCGATGTACTTCTTGGCGTTGTCCCAGGCGCCACCACTGTTGTTGAGGATCGTGGCCAGGAGCACGCCGGCGATCGTCCCGACCATGAGCATGCCCGCCGCGGCGTGCTCCTTCATAATCAGGCCGATCAGGACGGGCACGCCAACCGCCAGCAGTCCCGGAGCGATCATCTCGCGAAGAGCCGCTCGCGCGGTGATGTCGACGCAGCGCGCGTAGTCCGGGCGGACGGTGCCTTCGACGATGCCCGGGTTTTCGCGGAACTGTCGGCGCACTTCTTCGATGATGCTGCTCCCCGCGCGACCGACGGCCCTGATCGCGAGCGACGCGAACACGTAGACGAGCATCGTTCCCAGCAGTGCGCCGATGAAGACGTCGACGTTCGCCAGGTTGACCTGGTGGGCGCAGACGTCGGCGCCGGCCAGGAGCTGCGCCTGGCTCGGGTTCGGGGCGAGACCCGCGCAGGAAGCGATCTCGGCGACGAAGGCGGGGGTCGCGCCGGCCGTGATGCGGTTCTGCATCACCTCGGCGACCTTGTCCAGGTACGCGCTAAAGAGGAGGAATGCTGCCAGGGCAGCGGACGCGACCGCGTAGCCCTTGGTCAGAGCCTTGGTGGTGTTGCCGACCGAGTCGAGCGCGTCGGTGACCTCGCGGATACTTTCCGGCTGTCCCGACATCTCGACGATGCCGCCGGCGTTATCGGTGATCGGGCCGAAGGTGTCCATCGCGAGGATGTAGGCAGCGGTCATCAGCATGCCCATCGTGGCGATCGCGGTGCCGTAAATGCCGCCGACGGCGGGGACCAGATGGACGCTTGGCGAGGCCGCGTTGAGACCGTTCGCGAAGTTCTCGCCGAAGAGGAAGGAGAAGAAGAGCGCCAGCGAGATCGCGATCGCCGTGCTGCCGGTCGTCTCGAAGCCGACCGCGAAACCGGAGATCGCATTGGTGGCCGGGCCGGTTAGCGACGCGCGTGCGATCTCTTGCACCGGACGCCCGCCGCCCGAGGTGTAGTACTGCGTGATGAAGACGAAGGCGATGCTGCAGAGGATGCCGACCAGACCGGCCAGGAAGAGCCAGAAGCTGTGCAGCATGACCGTCGAGACGACG
>DATLRG010000228.1:0-2540 GCA_035534795.1 Chloroflexota bacterium | reverse complement strand
GAGCCACCCGGGCCTCGACGTCACGCTGGCCGAGGACCAGGCGATCCTCGCCGCGCCCCAGCTCGCCAGCTACGACGTCGTCGTCCACGGCAGCGGCTTCAGCCAGCGTGAGCGCCAGCCCGACGGCTCGGCCAAGATCGTCCCATACTTGAGCGAGGCGCAGGAAAGCGGCCTTTTCTCGTTCGTTCGGAGTGGCAAGGGCTTCATCGGCATTCACGGGACCGGCTGGTGGATCGGCGGCGAGGCGGTGCAGCTCGTCGGCGGCCACGCTAACTGGCACCCGCCGGGACTCGAGTTCGGGGTCCGCATCGACGACCGTGCCCACCCCATCACCCGGGGTGTCGACGACTTCGTCGTCAACGACGAGATCTACATGTCGGCCTGGGACCCGCGGATTCACGTGCTGGCCACGGCCACGTGGGCCGAGCGACACCACCCGATGGCCTGGACCCACGCCTACGGCCAGGGACGCGTCTTCTTCACGACACTCGGCCACGGCCCCGGCACGTTCGAGAACTCCGCGGTCCAGACACTCCTCGCCAATGCCTGTCGCTGGACCGCCGGCGCGGCCTGAAGGAAGGTTAAAAGTAAGGTTAAAGTAGACGGGGCAGGGTTTGACACGCAAACCCTGCCCCGTCTACTTTAACCTGGCGGCGAAGGGAAACCGGGGTGTGTCGCGCACCGCCGGCACAGCACATCCTGGCAAGCCTGGCTGTACTTTAGCGCGTTGGAATGTTTCCGCAGGCGACGGTCGTTCCGAGGTTCTTGGCCGACTCGTGGACGTTGATGGCGTACTGCCCGCTGGTGACCGCGGAGAGCGGCGCGTTCACCGTGGTCTCCGACGTTCCATCCTCGACGTTCTTCAGCGGGTAGACGATCTTCCCCAGCGTGGGACCGCACTGCCCGGCGTGGATGTGCGCGGGTTCGCTCGCGCCGGACGGCTCCCCCTTTTCCGTGATGACCACTCGGGTCTGATTGCCCGTCGGAATCAACTGCGCCGTGCCGGAGATGCCAGAGTTGTTCTCGGGATTCAGCCGGATCGTGACCGTCGCGCCAGGATCCGCGCAACCGACCATCGCCAGGATCAGGCCAAGGATCATCGCCCATTTTCCCATCGCGGATCTCACTTTCTACCGGAAGATTGCCAAGGCGAGGCCTCGGGGACGCTGAGTGCGGAGACGCGGCGAACGCCCGTTCTCTGCGCGGAGGCTGTCGTGCATTTTTCGCGCCCCCGCAGAACCGCCGTAGGCGCCGTGGCCCAGACGTCCCCCGCGCCGCGTCACGACTTCGGTGATCCAAACATCGCCGAGTGCTCTGCCTCTCAGCGACGAGCGCTCCTCGATCTGACATTCCGCGCACCCGGTAGAGGCGGCAGCTTCAACAGACGGGCACGGGACCTATCGCGTCGTCTTCCGCACGAGAAGTGCCAGGCTGATGGCACGTTGCCATCGGCGTGAGGGCGGCGGATAATAGGAGTGACAGCGCCACGGGAGTCGGCAAGATCGCGTGGCTCCCGAACCCCCAGCGACGAGGTGAGACGATGAAGCTCGGTGTGGTCTTTCCACAGATCGAGATCGGGAGCGATCCCGGCGGCGTGCGCGATTACGCCCAGGCGGTCGAGGCGCTGGGCTACACCCACATCCTGACCTACGACCACGTCCTCGGCGCCAGTCCGGCCGGCCGCGATTTTCCCATGGCGTATACCGACCAGAGCATGTTCCACGAGATTTTCACGCTCTACGGCTACCTCGCCGGCGTCACCAAGCAGGTCGAGCTGGTGACCGGCGTCGTGATCCTGCCCCAGCGGCAGACCATCCTCGTCGCCAAGCAAGCGGCAGAGATCGACGTGCTCACCGGCGGCCGCCTCCGCCTCGGCGTCGGGCTGGGCTGGAACCCGGTCGAGTACGAGGGGCTGAACGAAAGCTTCCACGACCGCGGCCGTCGGATCGCGGAGCAGGTCGCGGTGATGCGTCAGCTCTGGACGCAGCCGGTGGTCGAGTTCCACGGCACGTGGCACCACGTCGACCGAGCCGGACTCAATCCGCTGCCCATCCAGCGGCCGATTCCGGTCTGGTTCGGCGGGACGGCAGAGCCCGCGCTCCAGCGTCTGGCGAAAATTGCCGATGGCTGGATGCCGAACCGCAAACCGGCGGAGGGCTGGGCCGCCAACGTCGCCCGCGTCCGCGACTACGTTCGCGCGGCCGGCCGCGACGTCGCCGCCTTCGGCGTCGAAGCGCGCCTGAACAGCGCGAACGCGACGCCGGACCAGTGGCGCGCCGACGTCGCGGAGTGGCGCGCGCTCGGCGCCAACTACCTCGACGTCAACACGATGGGCGCCGGCCTGCGCGGCCCCCAGGCGCACATCGACCGACTACGGACGATCAAAGAGGAGATCGGGGCATAGAGGGTGTGTGAAAAGTGACAGTTGGTGGAAGATTTGCCGTGCAAATCTTCCACCAACCGTCACTTTTCAGACTCCGAGCCTTGCCACAATTTTCCGATGGGTGTGGCGGGTTTGCCGAGGCACAGCCAAGGCTGTG
>DATLRG010000227.1:0-3775 GCA_035534795.1 Chloroflexota bacterium | reverse complement strand
GCGGATCCTCCAAGGTGGCGAAATGCGCACTCAGGGCGAGGAGAGCCGAGGAATCAGCCATGGCGATGCTCCTGATGATTGGTGATCGTCAAAAGCTTACCAATTCTCATCTCTCCTTGAATTTAGATGCGTCGGCCCTGGCACCCATGCTGCCCTCCCTGACAGACCTCGAGAAGATACCTGGCGTGACTTTTGCATCCGGTTGGGCGATCAGCGGATTGGCTGCCGAGGCTTTCGGCCTCGAAACTCTCACCGGCTGCACGAGGTCCTTCCATGTCCTCCGACCCGCGTCCCCTTCGATCCGACGGCGATGGTTTCCGACGGTTCAGCCGCCGAGCGCGTACCTGGCGCGATCCCGTCGGATTGTTTTCCTCGATTCGGTCCTTTCGCGCGACCGACACGGCCACGGTCGCTCGCGTGCTCTTGTCCGCGTTCTTCCTCGGTGGATTCAGCCTCGCGGTGATCGTACCCCTCGCGCTCTTCTCCGCGCTGGTCTACTTCGTCCGCGACATTCCGCCGGTCCAGCAGGTGATGGACCGGCCAGTTTTTCAGACCACGCGCATTTACGATCGCAACGGCGTGCTCCTGTACGAGCTCAACGACCCTGATCAGGGCCAACGCCTGGTCGTCCACCTGAATCAATTGCCACGAAGTCTGATCGATGCGACGATCGCCGTCGAAGACCCAACGTTTTTCAGCAACCCGGGCATCGACCCGCTCTCCATCGTTCGCGCGGCGGCACAGGACGTCACGAGTCACGGTATCGTCAGCGGGGCGAGCACGCTGACTCAGCAGCTTGCGCGCAACGTGCTGTTCACCGACGTCCAGCAACGCGAGTCTCAGACACTCGACCGAAAGATCAAAGAGGCCATCTTTGCCTTCGAGCTCACGCAGACGTATTCGAAGCCCGAGATTCTGGAAATGTACTTCAATGAAGTCAATTATGGAAATCACAGCTACGGCGTTGGAGCGGCAGCCGAATCGTATTTCGGGAAACCGGTCAGCCAGCTTGACCTGGCCCAGTCCGCGCTGCTCGCCGGCCTGCCCCAGGCGCCGTCCAGCTACGATCCAAACCTCAACATGCCGGCGGCCAGGGCTCGCCAGGCGTACGTCTTGGACCGGATGGTCCTCCACGGCTACATCACGGCAGCTCAGGCGGAACAGGCCAAGCAGGAACCTCTGACGGTCCACCAGGCAACGTTCGGGATCAAGGCGCCTCACTTCGTCAACTACGTGACCCAGTTGATCGAGCAGCGGTACGGGCACGATGCCCTCTACGATCGCGGCTGGCGAATCCAGACGACGCTCGACCTCGGCCTGGACCAGATCGCGCAGGCGAAGGCACGGGAGCGCGTCGACCAGGTCCGGCAGGAGATGAACGCGCACAACGCCTGCGTGGTCACGATCCAGCCGTCGACCGGCGAGATTCTCACGATGGTTGGCAGCCTCGACTACTTTGATACGAGCATTCAAGGCCAGGTGAACGTCTGTACCTCGCCGCGCCAGCCAGGGTCGTCGGTGAAGGTGTTCAACTACGTGACCGCGTACGAGCGAGGCTTTGTTCCCGATTCGATCGTCTACGACGTGAAGACGGCCTTTGACCGCGGGCCGGGGCTGAGTCCATACGTGCCGCTCAACTTCGACTTCCAGTTTCACGGCCCGGTCATGCTGCGCGAAGCGCTCGGCAGCTCGCTGAACATCGCCGCCGTCAAATTGTTGCAACGGGTCGGCGTCCATGCAATGGACGATACCGCGCACGCGATGGGCATTACGACGATGACGGACCCGGACCGCTACGGTCTGACGCTCACCCTGGGTGCGGCGGACGTGACACCCCTGGACATGGCGTTCGCCTATTCGGCCTTCGCGAACGACGGCTCCATGGTCGGCGAGCCGGTCCCGCTTCAGGACCGTGTGCTGGGAATGCGCCGGTACGAGCCAGTGGCGATTCTGAAGATCACGGATTCGAGCGGTAACGTGGTGTACCAGTACCACCCGCCGCCGCCGATTCAGGTGGTGTCCCCGCAGGCGGCGTACTTGATCACCAGCAGCCTGACCGACGACCACGCTCGGCACTTTACCTTTGCCCCGGGCGGCGCGCTGAACGTTGGCTTTCCCGCGGCGGCGAAGACGGGCACCACCCAGTTGGAGCAGGATGCCTGGACGATGGGGTATACCCCCGACCTGGCGGTCGGAATCTGGGTCGGCAACACCGATGGAACGCCGATGAAGGCGACCGAGGGCGTGTTGTCCGCCGGCGCGATCTGGCACACCTACATGCCGGCCGCCGTGAAATACCTTCACCTGCCGGAGAAGGACTTCAAGGTCCCGCCCGGCGTGGTCCACGGTAACGTCTGTGGCAAAGTCGACTGGTACATCCAGAACGTCCCCCCGATCTGTACGGTCGGCTGATCGTTTGCCTTCGACTGCCAGTGTGGTATGATCGGACCGTCGGCTCCCAGGACCCATGGGGCAGCGACGCTGGAGAGATCCGTGGTACCAGACCTTCCCGCGGCGTCCACAGCGGACCAGCAGCGTTTGATCGGCTGGCTCGAAGAGCAGCGCGAGATCGACCACGAGCGGCTGGTGGAGCTCGTTCGCTCGGTTGAACAGTTGAAGGACGAGCTTCGGGATCAAGGTGCGATGCTCGCGCACCTCGTGGACGGCAGCGACCGTCGGGTGGACGACGGCCACGGCGACGCTCTCATGCAGACGCGAGAACGGATCGCTCTGATCGAGCGCGCGCTCGGCGATCATTTCGAGGCAGCGGTCCGCGCCGAGCAGGTCCAGGCCGCTCAAAGCGAGCGCGCGCTTCGGCAGATCACCGAGCTCGTCCAGCACGTCAGCGCTCTTGGCCGGGCGACCGACGCCGCCAACGGACGAATCGGCGCACTCGCCGAGGAGATGCGTCACCTGCGCGATGAACGAGCGCCATTGACGCAAGCGTTGGACGAAATCCAGCGCGTGCAGTCCAACCTCCAGACCCGGGTCGCTATCGCCGACGAGCTGGCACGACGTTACAGCAACTTCCAATCGGTCGCCGAGCAGAGTGGCGATAGGCAGCGAACGGAAATCGGGAGGCTCGACAGTCAGCAGAAGTTGCTCGATCTGCGCCTCACCCGAGAGTTGGCTGACGTGCGCAATCTCATCGACGAGTGGGTGGCGCGCAGCGACGAGCGGCTGAAACCAGTCGCCGAACTCGTTCGGCAGACCGCGATGCTCGACGAGCAACGAGAGCTGAGCGACCAGCGCGTGGCCGGGCTGACGCGGGACGTCGCGACGCTTGGCGCCGAGATCGGCCGCCTCGATTCCCAGAGCAAAGTGGACCGCATGGCGCTGAAGCGCTCCGTCGAGGCGAGCGACGCGCAAAGCCAGCGCATCGACGAGACTGGCGCCGCGGTTTGGCAACTCGCCGAACGGCTCAGCGCGACGGCGGCAAGTCTCGACGATCTGCGCTCCGAGCTGGATCTGGCGACGCAACGGATCGACGAAGCAGAGCGCCGGATCAGTCGACTCGACGAGGAGCAGCAGCAGCTCCAAGGTACGCTGTCGGGACTTGGCGCGGAAATTCACTCCGACCGTCGTGATACGCGCGATCAGTCCGGCAACCTGCTCGCTCACGTGGACTCGGAGGTGGCGTCGTTACGCGTCCAGATCGCGACCGTCCACGGCCTGGCGGTCGCGCACCTCCGACGGACGGTCGACGAGCTGCAGCAGCAATTGCGCGAATTGGAAGCAGATTAAGAGATTATCTCAAAGCAGGTCCGTGGGTGGC
>DATLRG010000226.1:0-8457 GCA_035534795.1 Chloroflexota bacterium | reverse complement strand
CCCCCCCCCCCACCTCCCTACCACTCTCAACCCGGGTCGCGTTTAACCCACCGCTGCGTCCACGATGAGCCGCGACCGAGCAGAACCGGAGACTGCCGGGAATCGCAGGAGGTACGCCATCGCCGCGCGGTCGGTCGGAGACACCTCGATGGCACGGCGCCACGGTCCGAGGCCGGACCCGTCCCGCATTCCCTGGGTCATCCTGATCGCCCTGATTGCCGCGTACGCCGCCTACTTCAGCGTCCTGTCGATCCGCGAGCGCGACGCCCTCTATCAGTTCGACGAGGACCTCGCCATCTACGATCAGATCATCTGGAACACGGCGCACGGTCACTGGTTTGTCAGCACGCTGATTCAGCATGCGAACAACATGCTCGGAGATCATTTCTCGCCGGGCGTCGCCGTCTTCGCGCCGTTTTACGTCGTCTGGCCGAACCCGGCTGTGCTCCTCATCGGGCAGAGCCTGCTCCTCGCCCTCGCGGCGGTCCCGCTTTACGCCTTCGCGCGGCAACACCTGGGTTCCATCGCCGCGTTACTCGTCGCCGCGGCTTACCTGGTCTATCCTGCGCTTCACTTCGTCAACCTGTTTCAGTTCCACGAAATCGCGCTGCTTCCGTTGCCGCTGGCGTTCGCGCTCATCGCGGTCGAAAACGGCTCGCCGCGGCTCTTTTTCGCGGCAGCGCTGGTGTCGCTCACGGTGAAGGAAGAGGTGGCGATCGTGGTGGTTGGGCTCGGACTGCTCTGGTGGCTGCGGCGCCGGGACTGGAGGATGGGCGCCGCGACCATCGCCCTGGGCCTGATCGTGGGAGCCATCACGATGGGAGTCATCCTGCCGCACTTCAATCTCGCGGGCAGTGGCTACTACTACGTGCGACGTTACGCCTACCTGGGCGACAGTCCGCCGCGGATGATCGTCACTGCGCTCACGTCGCCCGGTCTGATCCTCGCGCACCTGACCACGCCGGACCGCCTGCCGTTCCTGGCCGAATTGTTTGGACCGCTGCTCCTGACGCCACTTCTGGGCTGGGAGTACGTCGTCGCCGCGCTGCCGGTCTTTGGCTACCTGCTGCTCGGCGACAGCCCCGATCAATACGCCATCGACCGGCACTACCTCACCCCGCTGCTGCCCTTCCTGTTTTTCGGTGGAGCGCTGGGCCTGGCGCGCATTCGGAGGGGGCTCGGCGCCGTGGCGGAACGTGGCCCCACTGCCATCACTCTCGCTGGAATCCTCCTCGCCGCGTCGGCAACCGCGTCGTACCTGATCGGGCCGACGCCGTTTGCTCGTGGCTACGACCCGCGCGCCTTCACGGCAACGGCACACGCCGCGCAGATCCGGCGCCTGATGCGCGAGATTCCGGCCGGTGCATCGGTATCGGCGAGCCGTAACCTACTGAGCTGGTTCTCCGAACGAGGCCACGTCTACCGCTTTCCGCAGCTCGGCGACGCCGAGTACGTCTTGCTCGACTGGCGCGAGCTACGCTACCCGGCCGTGTTCAGCCAGGACGACGACGCCCTCGGCCACCTGTTGAGCTCGCCGAATTACCGCATGATCGACTCCGCGGGCGCGACAACGCTCTTCCAGCGCGGCGACCCTTCAGCCTGGTCGGACACAGCACGGACGCCAACCCGCTTCGGCGATCTGATCGATCTCCTCGACGCCAGGAGTCAGACGACTCAAGGGGGAACGGCGGTCGAGGTCACGCTCTACTGGCGAGCCTTGAAGCGTCCCAGCAAGCAGTACACCGTCTTCGTTCACGTCCTAACGGATCAGGGGACGTTGCTTGGCCAGGGCGATAGCTGGCCGCTGGACAACCTCTATCCGACCGACATGTGGCCGCCAGGCCACGTCATCCCTGACACACACACCGTCGCGTTGCGCCAGCCGGTGTCGTCCGGCGGCTTTCACGTCGAAGTCGGTCTGTACGACCTGAAGACGGGCGCCCGGCTTCCCATCACCGCGCGTGGCCTGCCCGGCGGCGTGGACGAGGTCGACCTGGCTGGATAGGGTCTGGCCCTGCTTCCTTCGAGCTTTCTCCTTCGACCGGTCGCGCCCCCCGCCAGACGGCGATTCGAGTTCGAACCGGTCGCCCGGGTACCTGCCGCCCAGATCCAAGAACAATGGGTGCTTCTCGGACACGCTTTCGCCGAGCGCAGGTCCAGCGGCAGGAGTTCCGAGCACCTGGCGCAGCCGCTCCGGGATAGACCCCAGGCCCCCCCCGGCACGGACTTCTCCGCCACCCTGGCGAGCTGCTCCATCTGGAGGGTCAGCATCCACTCGTTGATGCCCTTCTCGGTGCTGAGGTCGTACCCTCGCGCCAGACCCTCCATCAGCAGCGACTTCGCCATGCCCCAGTGGTGAGGGTCTCGGAGGGCGCGGCGAAAGTTGTCGGCGTGGTTCTGGACTTCGCGCTTCCAGGCGGAAGCTCGCGCCAGGTCGAAGGCGCGTTGGGCGAAGTCACAGAATGCCTCCACCTCCGGAATCACCTGGTCCAAATCTTCTGGCCTGCCCGCCACCTTCTCCGCGAAGACGTCCAGGGCCTTTCGGAGATCGCGCGCGCTCATCTCAGCGGGGTTGGCATCCACGTAGCGCAAGGCATAATCGAGGACCATCGCGAGATGGCGACCCGGCTCAACTCCCTGCGCTTTCAGCGCCGCGCCCTCCGGGGACTCGGCGAACAGCCGAGCCAGCGCCCCGACGTAGCGGCTCCAGGCCTCCTCGTCGACCTCTCCGCTCTCGTGGACGAACTTCTGGCGGAACTCGAAAGCCACGGCGATCACCCCCTCGCTCATCGGCTCACGGCTAGCGGAGCTTGCTGGTAGTCACTCCACCCGAATCGTTCCAACGTCCACGCTGTTGTGGTCGTTGTCGTCAGGCCCCGCCATCTTCCAGACCGCGCCATCGGCAAACCGGACCAGGAGCCGCACGGTGTACGTGCCCGGTGGCAGATCCCCGGGCAGGATCGCGCTCTGACCGACCCCAATGGTCTCGCCGGCTAGCCAGCGGGACGTCTCGAGCGCGCCGTCGAAGGGGTCCTGCGTCCCCGCGGCCACGACGTGTCCCTGGCCATCGACGACTTCGATCCGCAACAGGTAGTTATCCAGGGTCTGGTGCCGTAGCCGCCAATCCGCCTGCGCCAGGACGACGCCTCCGCGCTCCACCGTTGGCGTTGTCAGGCGCGCGCCGACGAGTTGTAGCGAGGGGCGGGGATCGTTGGGAAACGTGCTGGGCAGCGGGGCGACGGCGGTGACGGTGGTCGCCCCGCTGACGCCGGGGCCGGCAACGGTCAAGCGGTAGTTGCCGGGCTGGCTCGGCGCCGCGACGTCGAACGGGACGGTGGTATCGCCCGGAGCCAGGCAGGTCGGCTCGCTGATTTGCGCCGACTCCGCTGGCACGGTGTCTTGCCCGCTCCAGGCCGCGCTCACCGTCGTCGTTCCCGGTCTGCCCACGCGCCTCGCCGGACCCGAGTTGGCCCAATCGAGAAATCCGCGATACTCCCCACCCGCGGCCACGGCCGATGGCAGTATGACCCGAGACGCGGGTATCGCCGCGCCAATCGCCGGCGCCGTCAGGTCGTAGACCGAGTCGTCGCCGAACCGCGCCACCGGTTGAACCACGTTGCCAAACGCGGCGAGGCGCCCCCGGATCTGTTGCCAGCGATCCGGGGCGTACTGGTCCTGGTGGAAGACCAGGTACTTCACCCCGATGCACTGGAAGAAGTTGACCGATTCGTCGGTCGGGAAGTCCTTCGCCTCGCGAATCACACTCCAGAAAAGCGGTGGCTCGAAGCCGCTATAGCCGCTGGGCGTCGGGTGCCAGTGGAAGATCGAGAGATACTGCTCGTGGCCCTGCCGCTCGAGCTCGTTCGCGTGGTCGAGCCAGCGCGCCTCGATCGTCGGCAGCTCGAGGGCTGGCGCATTGTCCGGGCGCGTCGCCAGCCAGTGGTAGACCGGCGGCACCTCACTCGGCGTCTCGACGGGCGTCATGCGCACCGGAATCGCCAGCGTCTCGGCGCCAATCAGCACGGCCAGCGCCAGTCCGAGCAGCCCTTGCCAGCGCGGCGCAACGCGCTCGATCAGCCGTGCCGCGCCGAGGCCGGCGAGCCCGGCCACGCCCAACGTTTCAATCACACCCATGCGCCCCACCACCCGAATCGAGTGGAAGCCTGGCACGAAGGCGTACAGCAAGCCGTAAGGGAGAGGAATACCCGACGTGTCGTCCGGGTGGATGCGGAGCTGCGGCCCGAACGAGAACACGAGGCCGAAGACGGTCAGGGACAGGAAGAAGGCGCTCCAGCGCCGCCGCCAGCCCGCCATCAGGCCGAAGACCGCCAGGCCGAGGGTGATCAGCCCGGGAAAGAGCGTCTCGTCGGTTTGGAAGTGCTGGAGCAACGGCAGGTGGCTCTGTCCGTACAGCCAGCTCGTCGGCGGCACGGCCAGGTAGCTCCGATAGGTCGCCGAGCCGCCGATCGCATCGCCAAGAGAGCGCGCCAGCCCGAACTCGCGCTCGACCTGGAAATAGGGCAACGAAAACGGCAGCACGACGACGATCACGAGGGCCGCGCCCGCCGCCAGCCGGACGAGGAAAGCCGGACGCGGTCGCCGGCGCTCGGCGACGATCAAGAAGATCAGCTCGAAGGCGAGCGTCGGCAGCAGAAACAGCCCCAAATAGAACGATGAGAGCAGTTGGAGAGCGCAGCACGCGGCCAGGAACAGGGCGTCGCGCCACCGTTCTGTCCTCCAGAGGTGGAGGAGCGCCAGCATCGCGAACGGAATCCATTGCGCGCTGAGGACCTGGATGTGGCTGAACTCCCCGACCCGGTAGAAAGAATAGCTGTAGGCCATGCCGACGATCAAGCTCGGCGCGGGCGGCAGGGCTTCACGCGCCAGCAGGTAGGCGCCGAAGCCGCAGAGGACGAAGGAGGAGAGGACGACCAGGTTGTACGCCAGGATGAAGTTGCCACTGACCGCGACGACCGGTAGCATCTCCAACGCCTGGGCGAGCAGCAGCTCCGACAGAGCGAGCGCGTCGTGGGCCGGGTAGAAAATCGGCGCGTCGAACAGGTGCAATGGATCGTGGGCGAGCTGGTGCAGGTCCCAGGCGGGGATCCAGACGTTCAGCAGCGGATCGCCCCAATTCTCGATGTGGTTGGCCGGCGCCAGGGCGAGGGGCCAGGTGGCGATCACCGTCCAGATCACGAAGAACGCGAGCACGACGGTTGTCCACCCACGGCCAGCCGTCGGCTTACCCATTCGGCTGGCCCGACTCGACGCGAATGGGCCGGTCGTCGAGGTCGATCTGACTGCGCGGACCGTTCCAGCTTGGCTCGGTGGCGTCGAGGCGCTCGAGCGTCCGCGCATCGTACAGTCCGAAGGCGAGGTGGTACTGGCCGGGCGCCAGTGTCGCGGGGAGCGCGATCGCGTGGGGATCGACGACGTCTTCGCCCGCCAGCCAGGTCGACGTCGGGTACTGGCCGTTCAGCGGCACGCTGTCCGCGCCGGCTACCTGCTTCTGGTTGGCGTCGATCAGGTGGGTAAACACCGTGTAATCCTTGCCGAGCGGTCGGTTGCCGCGCCAGATCAGGGTCAGATCGAGAGTTTGGCCCGGCTTCAGGCGATCGGAGCTCAATCGATACCCGAGGAGCGTGACGGCCCCGCCAAAGACCGGGTTGCCGATGGCCTGATACGTCGTGGGATCCACCGGCGCCGGGCGCGTGACGTGTACCTGGCGAAGGACGATTTGCTCGCCCTGCCAGCCGCTGACGCCGTCCTGCCGCAGGTGCGCGAGCGTCGTCGAGTCGTAGAGCGCGACCTGGAGCTGGTAGACCATCGGCGGAGCGTTCGCGGGAATGCTGATCGTGTGTTCGTCGACGAAGTAGCGGTCGGTCGGCCAGGTATGGGTCGGTATGCCTCCGGGGCTGACCCGATCGTCCTGTGTCAGCAGCCCCTTGTCTCCGACGCGCGCGATCATCGCCAGCGAGCGGTAGTCGCGCTGCAAGGGCACCAGCGCCCGCCAATAGAGCGTCACGATGAGCTGTCCGCCCGGCGGCACCAACGGGCTGCTCAGATCGTACCCGAGAAACTCCACCTGATCCTCGAGACGGATCCGGGCCGGTTCTCTCACGCCGACGACGCGATCCAGGGGCGACTGCCGGGCGAACACCGCCGCGTACGGCGCGGGGCTGGTGATCCGCAAGGCGATCAGGCCACAGAAGCCGGCGCCGAGCGCAACGACACCACGACGGTCCAGGGTCAGGGCGGGCCCGGCGATGGGTTGGGATGAGGTCACGGGAACCCCAGGAATCTTCGGGAGTAGAGATTCTCGTTGGGCAGTGGCGGTTCCCTCGGCGTCGCTCTCGCCCACGAAGGGTTCAGTGGCGGACGGTTTCGTCGAGGTGGGGTCGGCGTAGGGCAGGGGGTTGGGAGGATGGGTGGTGGCGGAGCTTGCCTCCTGCCCGCCCCCGGCGCCCACGGCGGCAGACGAGCTATCCCCACCCGACCACCACCTCGCCCACGCCCTACGCCCTCGCACCGCCAAACTCAGCCCCCATGGACTCACGAGAAAAGGGGGAAGATCTTTCGCGCGGCGAGCGTCGACGAGTCCGTACGTGGCGAGGACCAGGGCGCTCGCCAGCGCCAGGATCCAGCCGGTCCGTCGGACCGGCGTGTCGACGAAGTTGAGCGTAAGACGGTGCGCGCCAGCCGGCGCGTCTGCCAGCAAGAGGCCCTGGCCAGGGCTCGAGCGCGTGGGGATCTGCTGGCCATCGACCTCGACCTGCCAGCCGGCAAACCGGATCAAATCGAAGCGCAGCGTCGCGGCGCGCGG
This sequence comes from Chloroflexota bacterium, assembly GCA_035534795.1. Taxonomy (GTDB): domain Bacteria; phylum Chloroflexota; class UBA6077; order FW602-bin22; family CADDYW01; genus JAJPKB01. The sequence goes on along the minus strand of DATLRG010000226.1, from coordinate 1,634 downwards.
CAGCGTGATCGCGTAGCGCTCGGCGTAGCCGGCCGAACCCAGGAAGGACACGACCGCGCCGGCTGGCAGAGTGGTGCGATCCAGGCGGCCGATCGCCAACAGGTCCGTGGGCAAAGGCGCGGTGGGGCGGACCTGAACGTCGAGCGGATAATACTCGCCGGTGCTGGTCGTTCCGACCGCACCGCCGTTCCGCTCGAAGGCGGTCACCGCCGGCGCAGACAGCCGACCGTACACCAGAAATGGCTGCCGCGGATACAGGTAGACGAGCGATGGCACCACCAGCACCAGCAGGGCGACGCCCACGACCCCTGTCTTGCCCGAGATCCGCGGGCCGGTCCGGCCAGTCGTCCCGTCGCCGTCTCCGTTCTTCGCTAGCCCGCTCGTTCGCTGTATCGTCGGCGGGTCAACTGGCGCATTCGCTCCTTCGTCCGCTTGCCATTCAAGCAACCACAGCGCCAGGCGTACCGCGATCCCCGCGAGCAGCGCCGTCGCGAGGCCGCTCAGCTCGAGCACCCGCCACGGGAACTGGGTGTAGCCAAGGAGTGGGACCCGCCGCCAGACCGGCGTCGAGAGCGGAAGCGTCATCGACGCGCTGACGACGAGCAAGAGCCAGCCGAAGACGAGTTGCGACCATGGGACGAGGAGATAGAGAGACCCGGAGACGTGGCCGCGCGGTGACGGCGAGACGCGGGGACGGAAAGCCGCGAGGACGCGGAAACGCGGGTTCAGCGGAGTGCTGCTCCACGCCCGGGCCACGAGTAGCAGAAGCGGAATCGTCGCCAGGGCGAGGGCAAGCTGGCCCCAGCCAAGGTGCAGGAAGGGCGGCGGATTCGCCGCGGTCTGGTCCACGACGCTCGGCGGAGCGAGCAGCGTCGCCAGGGTGATGAAGGAATGACGAACGTCGTAGTCGTCGGTGCGCAGTCGATAGAGCTGAACGAGGTTTTGCTCGGCCAGCGCCGGCAGCCAGAAGAAAGCGGTGAGACCAGCCGCGAGGATGCCGATCCCGGCCGCGGCGACAAGCCGGGCAAACGCGCGACCGGTCGCGGCGACGTCCGACGCCCGATGCCCGGTCCCCGCGGCCAGCACGACACCGTAGCCCACCAGGGTCGGGGCCAGCCAGAGCGTGCTAATGTTGTGGACCAGCAGAATCGCGCTGGAGCTCAGCGCGAGTGCGAGGACCAGCGTGAACGTGACGCGCCTGGCCGCGAAGAGGCGATAGAGCGCTCCGAAGGCCAGCGGGGCCAGCCCAAGGGCAAGGAACTGCGGATAATCGCCCTGCATGTACGCCTCGTGGAAGCGGAACGGGACGTAGACGTAGGCCACGCCGGCCACCACCGCGGCCGCATCGCCCAGGAAGGGTCGCGTCCACCAGAACGTCGCGAGGCCGTAGAGACAGAACGTCAGGAAGATCGTTAGCTTGAACGCCAGAACGAAGCTCGCGCCCAGCAGGTGAGGAATCTCGGCAACGTAGTAGAAGAGCGGCGCGTAGTAGTTGAAGAGCGGATAACCGTAGCCGTACGCCAGATCGGGCGCCCAGCGCGGATAGAGCACGCCGCTGCGCAAGACCGCATCAAACTCGACGAGGCGAATCAGATGGAGCGGTCCGTCCGCGGTGGACGGAATCCCCGGCGGCA
>DATLRG010000225.1:0-4953 GCA_035534795.1 Chloroflexota bacterium | reverse complement strand
TTGGCAGCGTGGGACGCTCGCACGACCTGAGGATCACGTAGTATCATTGAAGAAATTCCTGGGCTCGGGGCTGGTCGGACTGAGAGCCAAGATGAAAGAATCGCAGGGTCGAGGGAGGGGTCGTGCCGTCGAAGAAGCAGTGGGTCTTCGCTCCCGATAGCGGGGGCGTGCGCATCCCGGAGACGGTACAGCGGCGTACGGAGGCGCGCCTTCGCCGCTACGCGGAGCAGCACTTCGCGGGCCGCTACACCCGGCTCGACATCCGCTTCCGAGGCCAGTTCTGCTATATCGACGCCTACACCGAGCCCGAGCCGCTTGGTCCGAACTGGCCGCCGCCGGACTGGCCGGAAACCCGCGAGGAGCGTCTCGAGCGCCTGCGCAACACGCCGACCCATCTCTGTCGGCTGCGCCACTTCGGGAACGAAGAGCGCTGGGGCTTCGCCTTTTACACCTACAGCAACGAGCGCTACGAGCTCTCCGTCTTCCCCTCCGGGGAATTTCTCGGTCCGCCCGAGGAGGCATTCGAAGCGTCCTCGCTTTACCTCACGTGAGCGATCGCGGAGAGAACAGGCGAGTGACGGTCACCCCCCAAAGGTCGAGATGCTTGATGATGACAAGAGGTCCCTCGAGATGAGTTTGGGGAAGAATAACCAGTCGCCGAGGTCGCGAGGCAATGGCTGAGGTCACGGTCGTGTCCCTCGCCGGCTCGTCGGAGCCGTTGAGGGCTCACTTCAACCAGAATCGAGGGAAGCCGCGGTTCGTGGCGCTGCTGTCGCCTACCTGACCGCCGTGTCTGGAAGGCGCCCGGGCGGTGCATGAGGCAGTAGTTGGCGACGCGTTGGACACGTCGTTTTCGGTCAGTCTCGTCTGGATCCCGATGCTGGAATCTGATAACGAGACCGCGGCCCGAGAGGAAGCGACGCTTTTCGCCCAGCCGATGGTCCGCCACTTCTGGGATGCCGACCGCCAGGTGGGATCGGCCGTCGCCCGGTCACTCGGCGGACCCGGCGACGCGGCCTGCGATATCTACCTGTTCTTCGCGCCTGACATCGCCTGGATCGGGGAGCCGCCGTCGCCAACCGCGTGGCTCCATCAACTGGGAGACCGCGGCTGGGCTGATCCTGGGCGATATCGGACCGGTGCGGACCTGGTCGAGAGTCTTGCCCTGCTCCGGCGCCAACTCCTCGGAGCGGAACCGTGAGCTGGTGCCAATGCCTCGCCCGTCATGGCGAACGTTTCCCGACTCGGTTCTGACCAGGTTTCCCGGATTTCGTCGGAACATCCCGAATCCACCCGTGGGTCTCTCGGGCGAATACCCTCCATCCAAAGCGCTGGTAGAAGCGGCCTGCTCCTGCCGTCTCGTCGTCATCCGCGACGGCGAGGACGACGCGGTCGCAGCCGGCCAGCCGGAGCCAGGCGACCGTGTACTTGACGAGCCGACCCCCGATGCCCCGGTTGCGCCAGCCTTCCTGCACCAGAAGGTCGTCGAGCCACGCCCACCCCTGGAGAGCCGGCGACATTCGACGGTGGGTCAGATCCGTCACGACCCCGCAACAACCGAGCTCCTGATCGCCGAAGAGGACTCGAAACCGGGTCCCGCAGGTCCCTACGACGCATTGCACGGTCAGGCCGTCGATCGGGGGATCCGCCGGGGCAGGCACGCTCGTGAGCCAGCCGCCGTAGAGCGCCTCTCGGTGCTCCCGCGGGTCCGGGTAGTACCCGGCGCCACGAAGCGCGTCGGCGACGTGAGGCCACGCGTCGGGCACGCCCCGCAACGGGCCCGCGGGCAGCCATGGTATCCGCACTCGTCGCGGCCCTCCACCCGGTAGTGACAACGGTGCCGCCCGTGCCTGGCCAAACCTTGTTCGCTCCGTACAGAAAGGGAGGAGACATGGAAGACCTGATCGGTGGCGATTGGCAGGAGGTCCTGCGAGTCGTCCGGGCCGTTCTCGCGGCAGATTGCGCCTGCTCGGAGCAGGCATTTCTGGACGACAGCGTCGTGTTCGTGCCCTGGGAAGAACGGGAAGGGCGACGCCGCTTTCCGCTGCAGCTACACCGGCTGACGGTCATGACGATGGGAACCGGCGTCGTCGTGAGCTGCGACGCCGAGCGAGTGGCGCGTCTGCAGGCCCAACTCGGGCAGATTGACCGTGACGGGATCTTCTCGGTCGAGACCATCGCTCGACTCGGGCGCGACGTCGCGCCCGACGGGCCGGTGACCGGGAGGCTGGACCTGAAGTACGCGTGCGCGGGGGCCAATTTGCGCCTGGGCGACGTTCCCGATCACGTCGAGATCGCGGTCGTGGACCAGGCGCGCATCCCAGAACTGTTCCGGCACGAGGGGTTTGCCCACGCGCTGTCCTACCGGACGGAGACGCCACGACCCGACGTGATCGCCACGGTGGCGAACGGCGACGGCGAGATTGTCGGAATCGCCGCTGCCAGCGCGGATTGCGACCGGCTGTGGCAAATCGGCGTGGACGTCGTGACCTCGGCTCGTGGTCGTGGGATCGGGCGCGCGCTCGTCAGCCATCTGACGCGGGAAGTGCTGCGGCAGGGACGAATCCCGTACTACTCGACCACCGTGGCGAATCTTCGCTCCCGTGGCCTCGCTCTCGGCGTCGGCTACCGACCGTGCTGGGTCGAGCTGGACATTCGGGCGAAGCAGCCGCAGGAACCCTCACCTCGGAGGCAGACAGCGGAAACAGAGGACACGGAGACCGTGGTATAGGGTCCGGGGTTTGGAGTTGGCCGCGGAGGATCCGATCCCGTCAACCCCAATCCCCAGACCCTCAACCCCAGACCCCCTTTGCGCGCCCTCCGTGTCTCCTCTGTCCCTCCGTGGTGAGCGTTCCTCGTGTCTCAGGCCATTCGGGATCCTCCACGTGGAAGAAACTTCATTGCCATGAGCAACGGTCCGTCAGGCATGCTACAATGCAGCCATGTCCGAATTGCCACGTCCCTCTCTGCCGTTGTTCGTGTTTGTGAGCGGCAAACCCGGCTCCGGCAAGACGACTCTGGCCCAGCGGCTGGCGGACGCCCTCTGGCTCCCTCTGGTATCGAACGATGCGATCAGACAGGGGCTCTTTGAGACGCGAGCGGCTGCCCGAGGTGAGGCGGCGAGACTGGCCGATGTCGTCGATGGGCCGACAGCGGTTGGCGTGTTCTTCTCAGCCATCGGGTTTCTGCTGAGCGCCGGTGTCAGCCTCATCGCCGACCACTCCTTCCGGCGGGGGCTCAGCGAGCCCGATCTCCGCCCGCTCGTGCAGAGCGCACGCCTGGTGAACATTCACTGTGACACCCTGATCGAGGAGGCGCAGCGACGCTTTCTCCAGCGTGAGCGAACGCAGCGTCGGCTCTTCGTCGAGGATTTGCGCCGCCATCGACCCGAAACCTTCCAACGACACGATGCTGACTACGTTGTCGATCAGATCGAGCGGGGTGCTTACGACTGGACAGTGTTTGATCCATTGGATCTCGACGTGCCTCGGCTGCGGGTGGATACAACCGGAGAGTACGTGCCGAGTCTCGATCGGATCGTCGCCTTCATCCGATCCGCATCGCGCGACGGGTCGTCGCGAGCCCCTTGACTTGAACTGATCGGCCGATGAGCCCCTCGCTTTCTACAGAAAGATGCTTCGATACCTATAACAAAATTGCAGGAATCGTGGCAGCTATGCCGAATCTGACCCGTGGAACTGACAGGTCCAGCCTCGAAGCCGTGGCCCTCGCGCAGGGAGGAGGATCCATTGGCGCCGTCGGCGGTGCTCTTTGATCTGGATGATACGTTGATCGATCGCAGCAAGTCGCTCGCGCGGTTTGCCGCCGTGCTTTCGGGAGCGTATGACCACCAGTTTGCGATGGTCGACACGCGCGCGCTCTACGCCATCATTCGATCCGCCGATGGCGGCGGCTACCAGCCGCGAGAGCGCGTGGCCGAGGATCTCGCGCGCCTCCTGCCCTGGCGGAACGCCCCGACCCCGCGTCAGCTCGCCACCTTCTGGGATACGCACTTTCCTTTATGCTCCCAGCCAACCAGTGAGCTCGTCGAGACCCTCACCTGGTTGCGAGCACGGGGTCTGAAGACCGGCATCGTCACGAACGGCCGGGTCGCGTCTCAGGGACGCAAAATCTCCCTCCTGGGACTGGACGAGCTGGTCGACAGCGTGGTCATCTCCGAGGCGGTGGGGATCAAGAAGCCGGATCAGCGCATTTTCGCCATCGCTCTTGGCCAGTTGAATGTGCCGCCAGCGGAGGCATGGTTTGTCGGCGACCACCCTGCTAACGACGTTCTTGGCGCGGCGGCGGCCAGGCTCACACCAGTCTGGTTTCGGCGCGATACCACGTGGCCAGACGGCTACCCACCACCGAGGTTGAGTATCACGGGTCTTCACGAGATCATCGCGCTTCTATCGGCCGCGATGGGCAATGACGGACCCACCCCAGCGGCTAGCTGACATGCACCAACAGATGCGTGCGTTCGACGGGTCATCGTCCGGCGAGTAGGTCTCATCGCGCGTGTTACCCCGCTCTGGGGGAATCGCTCGCAGCGATGCATCCGGCCAACGGGCTGTCCGCACACCGCATTACCGGTTACCAGATCGTTTGAATCCCGTACTCGGCAATCGCAGGATCAGTGGTCAGCAACGGTAGGCTTTCGACGATCGATTGTGCGATCAGGATGCGGTCAAAGGGATCGCGATGGTGCTGAGGGAGGGAAGAGATTTCGAGGGCATGCCGCGTCTCGATCGGCAGTTCGCTGAAACCGTTGTCGGCGATCTGCTCGAGGAGGAACTGCCGCACATCTTGCACGAACGCGAGTCGCCCGAGTTGCGCTTTGATGACCCTCACGATCCTTCGTGACTGTGGATCAACCAAAGACCTATACCGGCAGTACAGGGATATTCGGATCCCGGGAATAGGTCTGTTTGAGCGGGCCGCGCCGCGATGCGC
>DATLRG010000224.1:0-5486 GCA_035534795.1 Chloroflexota bacterium | reverse complement strand
ACGTGATTGATCAACCAGAGCATGCCGTAGGTGAAGGCGAAGGCCCAAACGGTCGAGAGGAGCACCGCCACGCACTGTTTAAAGAAGAAGGTCGGATTACCGGCGAAGAGGCCGTCGGCGCCTTTGGCGTTGAATGCGGTCGTCGCCAGCAATCCGAGCATCACGATGCCGAGGAAGCCGCCGACGCCGTGCACGCCCCAGACGTCGAGCGCGTCGTCCCAGCCGAGCCGGTTCTTGAGCGCCACCGCGCCGTAGCAGACCGCTCCGGCCGTGATGCCGATGATCGCGGCGGACGTCGGCGAGACGTAGCCCGCCGCTGGCGTAACCGTCGCCAGCCCGGCGACGGCGCCGGTCAGCAGCCCGAGGAACTTCGGCTTCGACTCGAAGATCCAGGCGACGATCAGCCAGCTAATCGCGGCGAAGGAGGCGGCCAGGTCGGTATTGACGAAGGCGACGGCGGTCACCGAGTCGACGCGGAACTCGCTGCCGGCGTTAAAGCCGTACCAGCCGAACCAGAGGAGGCCAGTGCCGAGCGCGACGAGCGGGATGCTATGCGGCCCGCTATCGAGCACGCGCCGCTTGCCGACGAAGAGCACGGCCGCCAGCGCCGCGATCCCGGCGATGTTATGCACCACGATGCCACCGGCGAAGTCGAGCACGCCCCAATCCTGCAGCAGCCCGCCGCCCCAGACCATATGGACGAAGGGGAAGTAGACGAGCAGCAGCCAGAAGGTCAGGAAGATCATGTACGCCTTGAAGGTGACGCGGTTGGTGAAGGCGCCGGTGATCAGCGCCGGGGTGATGATGGCGAACATCATCTGATAGGCGAAGAAGACGAGGAGCGGGATTGAGCCGTTGGCCGGTGACGGGGTGGTGAGCGAGACACCGTGCAAGAACGACTGGTTCAGATTGCCGATCACGCCGCCGACATCGCCGGAGAAGCAGAGCGAGTAGCCGACGGTGAACCAGATAACCGTGGTCCAACCCATCGAGACGAAGCTCTGCATCATGATCGACAGGACGTTCTTGCGTCCCACCAGTCCGCCGTAGAAGAACGCCAGTCCCGGCGTCATCAGCATGACCAGGCTGGTGCAAAGCAGCATGAAGCCGGTGTTGCCAGTATCGAGGCCGGGCATCGCCCCCTCCGATCATCGTTGTAGCCACCAGCCGCCAGGCAGCGGTTGGAGTGGAGATGGCCGGTATCATGCGGCAAATTCGCCAAGGGCGCAAGGATGTTCGCCGAGATTGTGAGGGGGTGAGCAGGGGGTTCAGGGAGGTGAGAGGAGTCGGCACATCGATCGGGCACGCGGGTGTTGAGAAAGCCACGTGGTGAACCGGCAACGGCAGAGCGGAACCCCGTCGCGCGAGCGAGAAGCCAGGCGTACAGAAGGCGACCATGGTGATTATGTCATTCTGAGCGAAGCGAAGAATCTCTCCTACCGCGAACGGACGCGGCGTTACACCGTTGGGAGATCCCTCGGCTGCGGCCTCGGGATGACAAGTCAACTGCGGTCGCGTCCCGGTAGAACCGTTGGGAGATCCCTCGGCCGCGGCATCGGGATGACAGATCAACTGCGGTCGCGTACCGGTAGACTGAGAGCCGGAGCGTCCCGCGGTCGGGCAAGAATCGTGGCATGCTGCGTGGTCAGTGCTCCCGGTCCGCGGGCAGCGCGGGGTCGAGTAACTCCTCTTTCGTCAGGATCGTTCCGTGACCCGGTAGCTCGAGCATGGCTCGGGCCGCGCGGATCTCGGCGGCGCTTCGGCGCGGTACCGCGATGACGGGCTGCTCGGCGCCGTTGGCCACAATGGAGGCAGGCTCGACCGTCATATCTGGCAGGCCAGCCGCCAGCTCACGGTAGTAGTCGTTCACCAGGCTCGGGACCTGCGCGAGAATGTTCACCAGCTGTGCGCCAGCGAGCGCGCCAGTTTCCGCTTCGTACGCCTCGAAGAGCATGACGCCTTCGCGGATCATCATCTTCAACTGCGACAGAAACTGCCTGTCGTGCTGTTCGACCAGCGAGCAGAGCGTAGTCAGCATCTCGAACACGACCGGGTCGGGAGTGGCCGAACCGAGCAGTCGCTCAATCCATGACTCGATGTCGTCGCTCAGTCGACGGGTCAATGCGGCGTCGGCGGTCGACCCGATCCCGTCGATCTCCTGCTGCAGACGTCGCACATCCTCGTTCGGAGCGCCAAAAGCAGTGCTGATCGCCCACAGATGCTGCAGGTCGGCGCCGGTCAGATCGTCGAGATAGCCGCCCAGGAAACGCCGGTGGGTCTCGGCCGCGAACTGGATCTTGTACGGCGTCAGCTGCTCCGGTTCCTCTTGAAACGTGGTGACCTTGCGCACGATCGAGAAATCGCTGGCAAGCGCGTTCTCCATCTCGACGATGAGGTAGAGATAGCGGACCCAGGCACGGAACGCCTCCTCCAGCGAGACGGCGAAGAGCCCGTTTTGTCCGATGGCGACGCTCCATTGCTGACCGAATCGCAGCCGCCGGATATGCCCGATCTCGTACATGCCAAGCATGGCATCGACCTCGGAATTGAGGTGATGCCGCGCACCCCGATAAGAGCGCGTCGCGTCCATCCCGAGGTTGTTGCGCAGCGTCTGGTCACCGCCGGGGTGAAGATGCAAGAACTCGGTCATGTCGTAGACCCGGCCGTCGACGACGAACCAGAGTCCATGTTCGTCGTCGTTGTGCAACACGACGTCCGAGGCGTTGTAGGCCGTGCCCTCCTGTTGGTAGACGCCGGAGTAGGTGGTGAAGATATCCAACTGGTAACGCCGTTCGGCAAAGAACTGGTAGAAGGTCTCGCGTGCCGAGGCGGCCCGCTCCTCGTCGCTCTCCCCTGGTGCAAAGCGCTGGATGACGGCCAGCAGCGCGCGCATCACCGAAACGGCGAAGCCGGTCTGGCCGCAGACGTAGAAGTAGGCGCCCCGACCGCCTTCACGCTCGCTGCGCAACAGATCCCAGAGCGTCCGTGAGTTCTCCTCGTCCTGCATCAGCGCATCAATCCGCCGTCGTGTGCCTGGTTCGCTGACGAACCGGCCACCCGCAGCGGGGCGAAAGCGCAGGTCGATATCGGCGGCGGAGAAGGCGACCCGCAGTTCGAGGCGTTGTTGCGCGGCACAGCGCTCGAGCTCGTCACGAAAGAAAAGTTCGTCCTCGGTGCGGGTGCCGAAGAAGAGCCAGTTCTCGCCCGTTTCCGGCTGCTTCGTGCGCTCCTGCAGAAAGCCGCGAAACGGAGCGATTCCCGCTCCCCCGGCGAACATCACGATCGGCCGGTTCGGATCGTCGGGGAGATGAAAGCGTGCGGACGGCGTCACCGCGAACGATATCCGGCCCGGACCATACCCTTCCGCCCACTCACCGGCGGCCCGATAGAGGAAGTTCGAGGCGCTCCCCTGGCGCACGGCGGCACGCGCTGTCGCGCTGTCGTGGGTCTGGTACTCCAGCCGTCTGACCAATAAGTCGACCTGTTGCGGCCGAACTGGTGAAGCGGACGTATCAACCTGCATGGCCGATGCGATCGAGTAGAGGCGATAGACCTCAGGCGGCACGATTTTGCAGATGCTCTCGGCCTCCCAGAGCTCCGCCTTCCAGAGCCTGCGCGTGTCGAAGCCGCCGTCGTAGAGGAGATCCAGCAGATCCCACAGCTCCCACTGGTCCTCCTGGCGCGCGTTGACGATTTCTTTCAGCTTGCTTGAGGCGCTGAGCCTGGAGAGCGCTTTGGCGACGTCGCGTGTGACCGGACGGAGCTTGCCAAAGCGCAGCAGCGTGGCGAGCGGCAGGTTGATCGTCTCCTTGTAGCCGTAGCGCGCTTGAATCGCTCGCAGCCAGACACGATCGAGGCGAATGTCCTCCTCGCCGCTGGCACGCAGGGCGCGCAACGTCTTATCGATCAGTTCGTCGCTGTTCTCGGCCAGCACGCCGCCGCGGTCGCCCGGCCGGTATTGCATGCCGGTATTACTGACGTCCAGCTCGATATGCCGGACGTCACGCGACTCCGACGTCTGAGCGGGCTCGAGCGTCTCCAGCGGGGTACCGAAGGTCTGGTAATCCGGCACCGCGATATAGCGCTCGTCGCGGGCGCTGGCGATCTCGGCGTCGACCTCACCCCAGGCCCGCTCGCGAAAAAGCCCCTTGAAGCCGCCGATAGTCACCGTACGGCCCACCTTGAAGGCGGTCTCCAGATAGCCGTAGACCTTGAGCCGGTGAATCCCGAGCAGGCCCTTATCCCCGGCGTAGGTGTCCAGCAGCGACTGGTAGAGACCCTGGAGGTGCCGGTCGCCGCTTCTCTGCACGAAATCGCGGAGCGAAATCTGGTCCACCGCCGCCAGGAAGTCGATCCAGTGCCGCGGATACCAGTCGCGGAACTCCAGCGTATGGACGCCGAGAATCGTGTCGTAGCTGGCACGACCGAGGAAGACGTCGAACAGGTGAAAGAGCGGGGATGACGTGCCGCTCGGCCCCTGCACACCGGGTGAAATCGGCACGGCAAAGGGGGCGACGGTTTTGGCCCAGATGACCGGATCGACAAAAGTCGCGCCGCGCGGATTGAGGTCGATCTTTTGAAACGAGACCTCGGCCACGTGTCGCAGACGTTCGATCAGCAGGAGCAGCTCCCGCTCCAGACCGGGGATATCGCCCGCCACAATGCGCTCCTGGGCCCGGACCATGGCACCGACGACCGGCGCGCACTGCGCCAGCATCTCCACCTGCGTCAGGTGGAAGACGTCATCCGCCTGGTTCTGGACAGTGGGAATCAGCAGCTCGAGATTTTCGACGCGCCGCGGGTCGGGCAGAGTCGGATCGCGGAACTTCCAGTTGTAGACGATCAGATCGATGTAGGAGAGGAACGGCGCACGCCGTCCCAGACGCGTCGTGATCTCCTGCCAGGGCCGCTCAATCGCGACCGGCAGCGCTGGCGGCGGGGTAGCTCTGACGCGGACGTACGAGTGGGCCAACTGGCTCAACAGCGACGAGGCCCGCAGCAAATAGCGATCCGGCAGAGCCTCCTCGCTCGCACTCAGCAGCGGGAAGGCGTCCAGCACCTGGCGCAACCGCAGGGTACGCCAGAGCTCCGGCATCAGATCGACGATGTCGTCCCAGGCACGATGGGAGGGTGGCAGCTCCAGCAGCGGTGGCAGCGCCGGCGTCAGACCGTGGGCCTCGGAGAGGAAGCCGAGGTTCTCGTGTCCCAGTTCGGCATTCGTGCGCGTAGCACTCTCCAGAACCTCGCGACTGGGAACGATGGGCTGCGTCGTCATGGTGGTCGGTCCCCCTCGATGGCGGCTAACCGGAACAGTGATCGGGCATGGTCTCGGGGTTGCGCCGGACTCGGCAGCGCGGCTGGTTAGCCACCGTAGAAGATCACGGCGCGACAGATGTCGGCTCGCGATACGGTCCCGACCAGCCGCCCGTCTTCTACGACCGGCAAGCGACGAATCTGTTTTTCGGTCATGATCGTGGCGGCCGTCG
>DATLRG010000223.1:0-4459 GCA_035534795.1 Chloroflexota bacterium | reverse complement strand
CTTGCTCTTGCACTCCCACACGCGCTGCGTCGCGAGAAACCGGACATCAACGCTGCCGCAGGTTGGACACGCGACGCCATTCGGCCAGCGGAGTAGAGCCACGAAGTCAAGACATACGTCCGGGTCAGAGAAGTAGCGCATTGCTTCAAGGAGTGTCTGCGGTTGAGTGTTCGCGTCCATCGACAACCATCCTGCGGCTTAACTCTCGATAGCCCGAGTGTAGCATCGGTTGACTGCTGCGTCAAGTATATTATTACCGAACTTTGGCGGTGTCACCGAGTCGTCGACCCACGGCGCTCCGTTGAGATACTGAAAGAGCACGCGTTGGACGATGTTACGCTCGCCGCTGGCGTTGTGGACGATAAAGCCGGCCTGGGTCTTCTGACCCGCGGAGTTCTTCTGGGTTAGCTGCTTGGCCAGTCGGCGGATGTCATCCCAGGCTTTCGGGGCGTCCTTGGTCGCGTCGAGCCCAGCGTCCTGGAACAGCTTCGTGTCCACGAACATCATGTGGGGCTCGTTCTCGGTGGGATAGCCCATGACGTTGCCCTGCCAGGTCCCCGTCTTGACCGCGGACGCCAGGTACTGCTCCTTGATCGTATTCTGGACCTCGGTCGGCGGCGCCTCGAAGAAGCTCCGCGATGCCAGGTCCGCGAGATAGGCGTCATTCAGGTGGTAGACATCCTCTTGCGTCCCTGCCTGGAAGTCGGCGATAAACGTGGCGATTGGTCCTGCCGACCCGGCGATGAAGCGCTCAAGAGTTATGTAAACCTTGTCGGCCGGGCCCTGGGTGCTGTTGTACTTGTTGACGACCGACTGGAAGTTGTTGAACTGAACGCCAGACCAGTGGACGCGCACGAGCAGTTTGGTGGTGCCGCTGGCCTGGGGCACCGGTGTGAAGGCCGGCACCGGGGTCGGAGTGGTCGGTAGACTGCTGGTATTCGCCGGCGCCGCCGGTTGCTGCGCGGGCGCCGCGGCCGGCTTCACCGGTGCCTGCGTTGCCTGCGAAGCCGGGGGGCCGGACGAGCACGCACTCAGCAGCGCGATCGAACCAACCGTGCCGATTCCTGCGAGAAGGGCCCGCCGGGGCATTCGCTGGTTGATACCGAATCGACTCACCTTCGCTCTCCTCTCACCAAGCTCCAAAATACAACGGGTTATGCACACACGAACGCCAATGACGGAGATTATATGTAGCATTCGTTCGGCTGTCAATATATGCAATCGGGTGTGTTTTTCTCGCGCGCGCGCTGCGCGCCGGGAAGGGAGCCGCCGGCTCTGGTTGGCTTCGGCGGCGCCGTCGGCCATCGCAACCGCCAGCGCGATCGCCAGGACAGCGGCTCTACCTCCCGACAACGGCGCGAGCCACGAGCGCCAGGCTGCGACCGATGCCCTGCGTCTCGACACCCTCAGACGGCGGCTCGCGTGACAGCGATCCCGGCCCGTCGGTGCCGTGGTAGTATCTACTGATCGCTGCGGGAAACGTACGATGCAACGCGCAAAGCGGGGGCCCCGCGGGGCGCCCCGGTGCGCCGAGATGACCGTCATTTGCGTATTGCGTTTTGCGTTTTGCCCGATGGTTGTCTCGCTACGATATTCTTCGGAAGGGTCGGCCATCGAAGGGGCCATGGAGTCAGCCGGAGTTCTCTGCGCCGACGTCGACGCAATGTTCGCGACAGTCGAGGCCATCGAACGCGGACTCGGCCCGGACGTCCCCATCCTCGTCGGCGGCGCCCCGGACGAGCGTGGCGTCGTCAGCACGGCCAGCTACGCCGCGCGGCGCTTCGGCTGCCACAGCGCGATGCCGATGTCGCAGGCGCTCCGCCTCTGTCCCCAGGCCCTCCGCTTTCCACCGCGCCACGAGCTCTATGGCCGGTATAGCCAGCGGCTCATGGACGTCCTGCGCACCTTCGGACCCACCGAGCAAATGTCGATCGACGAGGCGTTCGTCGCGGTTGGCAGCGACGGCATCGACGAACGCCTCGGCCGCACGGTTAAAGCCGCGCTACGCGAGGCGAGTGGTCTGACCGTGTCCGTCGGCATCGCGCGGAACAAGCTCGTTAGCAAGGTGGCGTCGGGCTTCCAGAAACCAGACGGCCTCACCGTCGTCCCGGCCGGGCAGGAAGCGGCCTTCCTCGCGCCACTCGGCGTCGACCGGCTGGGCGGCGTGGGGCCGAAGACCGCGGCACGCTTGGCGGCGCTGGGCGTGCAGACCTGCGGCGACCTGGCCAACTTGCCCCTGGAGACCCTGGCCAGCCAGTTCGGTCCGGTCGCCGGGCAATCACTCTACGACCACGCCCGTGGCAGCGACGACAGTCCGATCATTACCCACCACGGCCTCAAGCAGATTTCCCAGGAGACCACGTTCGCCCGGGACCTCGCCGACCGCGCGCGGCTCTGGGCGACCGTGCGCGCGCAGGCCGAGGAGGTGTCACGCCGGCTCCAGGGACACGGCGTTCTCGCGCGAACCATCACTTTGAAGCTGCGCTACGCCGACTTCCAGCTCGTGAGCCGCAGCGCCAGCGTCACCAGTCCCACGGCCGATCCAAAGCTGATCGCGCAGGTCGCGGCGACGCTGGTGCGCGCCAACTGGGACCGTCGCCGGCCGATCCGCCTGATCGGCATCGGCGCGACCCGCTTCGTCGCATCCGAGAGCTGGGTCCAACTGGCGCTCCCGCTCGGGGACGGGTCGGGAAGCGGTTAGAATCCAGTAAAAAGGCTGGCGCCCGCCCCCTCCACGAGATTACACTCACACCGTCTTTTGACCATCGGTCGTGACTATCCGCCTGGCTGGCCTGAACTGCGGCCAAGGTGGCACCTGCCTGGATCTGCTGGTTTCGCGCAGCAAAACCAGCAGATCCAGGCAGGTGCCACCTTGGATTGAGTTTAAGTGCGGACAGTGCCGATCGAGCGAACCGTCGCGCGGACGGAGGGTATGTGGTGGTGTGGTTCCGACGATCTTCGCTCGTCGTGGTGCTGGCGGTCCTCCTGGCGATGATTCCCCGGCCTCAGCCCGTCGAGGCGGCCACGAGCCGCTTCTTTCCCCAAACGGGCTATGCGATCGCCGATCCCCACTTTCTCAATTTCTTTGACAAGCGGGGCGGGTTGCGCACCTTCGGCTATCCGGTCTCGCGGGAGTTCATCTTGCTCGGGTTCCCCGTCCAGATCTTCCAGCGTGCCGTGATGCAGTGCTATCCCGATGGCCACGTGCAGCTCCTGAACCTGCTCGACACCGGACTCTTTTCGTACACCCAGGTCAATGGCGCGGTCTTTCCGGGGATCGATCTGCAGCTCACTAAGACTGCCCCGACCAGCGATACGCCGGGCTACGCGCAGGCGATCCTCAAATGGATCAGCCGGACCGCCCCGGACAAGTGGCAGGGGATCCCGGTGGGCTTCCACCAGACGTTCGTCAGCACCGTCTCGCCGCGTGACGCGTATCCCAGTGGAAAGGCGAACCCGACTCTGCTGACGGGTTTCGATCTGGAGATCTGGGGTGTGCCGACCAGCCGCCCGGCCTACGATCCACACAACTCGAAGTTCGTCTACCAGCGCTTCCAGCGCGGCATTCTCCATTACGATGCGAAGACCGGGGCCACGCAGGGAATTCTGCTGGCCGACTACTTCAAAGGAATCCTGATGGGCGAGCATCTGCCCGCGGACCTGCTCGCACAGGCAAAGACGAGCCCGTTTTTCCGGCAGTACAACCCGCTCATGCCCGGTTGGGTCGCTCGCCCCAACGATCTGCCGAATACGAACCTCACCCGCGCCTTCGAGCCGAGCCCGCTGATCGTGCTGGACCCGGGCCACGGTGGCAAGGAGATTGGCGCCGCGCACACCTTCCCGGATCGAAAGGTCCTGACGGAGAAAGACCTGAACCTCGCCGTGGCGACCCGCACCGCGGCGATTTTGCGTGGGGCCGGCTTCAGCGTGATCCAGACCCGCACCACCGATTCCTGGGTCGACTCGTCGCTCAAGGACGTCGATGGAGATGGCAAAGTCGGCCTGGCCGACGATCTCCAGGCGCGGGTCGACATCGCCAACAACGCGCACGCGACCCTGTTCCTGTCGATCCACTTCAATGGCGACGACAACTCGACAATCAGCGGGACAACCGTTTATTATGACGACGCGATGCCGTTCTACCATCGGAGCTGGTACTTCGCTCGCCTGCTGGATAGCGAAGCGGTGGCGGCGTTGCAACGCGTGGGCTACTCGACCGTGAACCGCGGCGTCCAAACGGACAGTCAGGCCGCTGGCCTGGGAAGCCATTTCTACGTGCTGGGGCCCGACGCCGCTCGCCCAATTCAGATGCCTGGGGCGCTCGTGGAAGGGCTCTTCCTCACCAACGCGCGAGACGCCCAGGCGCTGCGCGACCCGCGCGTGCAAGACGCGCTGGCCAGCGCGTACGCCCGGGCGATCGAGCTGTACTACGGCAGATAGGCTGGACCCGGGCGACCGC
>DATLRG010000222.1:0-6711 GCA_035534795.1 Chloroflexota bacterium | reverse complement strand
TAGCTGGTGGAACAGTGGCCCGACAGGCCACTGTTCCACCAGCTATCTCCGAACGAATCCCCGAGAAGAGGGGAAGCCATGGCTGAATCACACATGTTGCGGTACCGTGATCTGCCCGAGATCGATCGGGGGACCGGGGTGACGACGCGCTTGCTGGTATCTCGTCGCCTCGGGGCGGAGGGGCTGACGTCGGGCATCACGTCCTTCCAGCCGGGCAGCAAGATCGCGCGGCATTGGCACAACTGCGCCGAATCGGTGGTGATCCTCGACGGCGAAGCGGTCTGCGAGATCGACGGCGAGCTCCACACCATGTCACAGTACGACACGACGTTCGTGCCGGAGAACGTGCCGCACCGCTTCCTGAACCAAACCGACAGGCCGATGTCGATTCTCTGGACGTACGCGGCGACCTACGTCACCCGCACCTTCGCCGATACCGGCGTGACCGTCGAGCACCTTTCAGAAAGTGACAAAGCAACTGCTCCAACCGCCTGACCCGGCCGACGTCGAGATCGGCCTGTACATTCACGTCGCGTTCTGTCGTTCGATCTGCTATTACTGCGACTTCAATACCTACGCCGGCCTCGGCGCCTTGATCCCACGCTACGTCGAGGCCCTCGCGGGCGAGATCGCGGTCTTGCCGAGCGCGCTCCCGGACGCGCCACCAATACCCCGAGCCCGGTTCCGGATCGGCAGCATTTTCTTCGGGGGTGGCACTCCCAGCTTGCTGTCGCCGGAGCAGGTCGCGACGGTGCTCGCCGCTGCTCACCGCTGGCCGGTCGTCGAAGGAGCGGAGATCTCGCTGGAGGCCAACCCGGGTGATCTTTCACTCGCCCATCTTCGAGCGCTGCGCGAGGTTGGAGTGAACCGCTTGAGTCTCGGGGTCCAGAGCTTCGACGACGCGATGCTTCGTCGCCTGGGTCGACGCCACGACGCCGCTACCGCGCGGGCAGCGTACGATCAGGCGCGACACGCCGGCTTCGACAACGTCAGCCTCGACCTGATGTTCGGGCTACCGGGGCAAACTCTGGATCACTGGGAAGCGACGCTCGACCAGGCATTGGCGCTGACGCCGGATCACCTCTCGCTCTACAACCTCACGATCGAGGCGGGCACGCCGTTCGGGACCTGGGCCGCAGCCGGCAAGCTGAGCGTTCCCGACGACGACGCCGCGGCCGACATGTACCAGGCCGCGTTCGACCACCTGGGAGCAGCGGGGTACGCACACTACGAAATTTCCAATTGGGCGAGGGGAGTCGGACCTTCTCCCCTCGCCATCTCCGATGGAGGGGTGCGGGGGGTGAGGCCACGCGACTTCCGCGCCCAGCATAACCTCCGCTATTGGCGCAACCAACCGTACTTTGGCGTGGGCGCGGGGGCTCACTCGTCGTTCGGCGGGTACCGCTACGCCAACCTGCGGTCTCCAGCGGGGTACGTTGCCCGCATCGCCGCTGGTGAATCGCCGGTGGAGAGCGCTGAGCAGATCGAGTGGGCGCTCGCGACGGGCGAAACCATGCTGCTGGGGTTGCGTCTGGCCGAAGGGATCGACGTCGATGCCTTTCGGGAGCGCTTTGGCTGCTCGCCCGACGAGTCTTTCGGGCCGGTGCTGTCCGAGCTGACTGCCGCTGGCCTGCTCACGGTGGACTCCGCGCGTATCTGCTTGACTCACCGCGGCCGCTTTCTTGGGAACGAGGTCTTCTGTCGTTTCCTGCCGTAGCGTCTTCGCGGTGAACGTCTCCTTCCCTCAAAAGCCTGCCAGGTTGTTGACAGAACTGGTATACTGACCCCGACATCGCGGCCACGTCCCCGAAAAATCTGGTGTCCCGCGAAGCCCGGCGGTTGGACAACACCACGAGGGTGGGTCGCAAACTGCCTGATGGCGAGTGCAGCAACGCAGCATGGCAGATCCACGCGCCCTGACCCTATCGTCCCACCATGACAATCAGCCTTCGCCAGACCATCTCCCGAAGCAGTGGTCGCCACGGCGCCCGCCGCCTTGATCCTGGCTGTCTCGGGACCGGAGAAAGGAGCTTCACTGGATGCACGCGGCCGGCGTGGTCGTCTGCCCTCAACTGGCTCAGCAGGTATGCGGTGAGGTACGTGGTGGTCGATGGCTCCACGACACACTGCGCGAGATCTGGGACCGTCACTTCCGTGACACTCCTCGGGTCAATGCCGTTCAGATCAGCTTCGGTGCCCCCTGGAAGACCCGCCTGGGATCGATTACTCTTTCGGAGGACCAACGCACGACCTACATCCAGGTGAACGCATTGCTCCGCCTGCCGGAAGCCCCGGACTACGTGGCAGCGGTGACAGTCGCCCACGAGATGGTCCACTATGCGCATGGATTTGGATCGCCGCTGCCGCGGCGTTATAAACACCCGCACCGGGGCGGCATCGTTCGGCGCGAGCTGATCCGTCGGGGGATGGAGCGCGACTACCGGCAGTACGACGAGTGGGTCTACGCCCACTGGTACGACTTCTACGACCTGTGGATGAATCAGGAGGCGCGTCCAACCAGCGCTTGAGCCAACAGGCGCAAATCGGCAGCCGGGCCAGGCAGAGGAGCTGCCGCGTCCAGCTCCTGTAGAGCGCGGTCGATGTACGATGCGGCCTCCGCTTCGACCAGCTCCCGGACGCCCAGCGCCGTCAGGTGATCGACGACGGCTCGGACGTCATCCGCCGCGGGCGACGCGGAGCGGTAGACTGTCGCGATAAAGCTGGCCACGTCGGGCGCGGCCCGGGCGAGCGCTTCGATCACGGGCAACGTCACCTTGTGGCCGTACACGTCGGCCGCCGCTGGTTTACCGGTTGTCCGCGGGTCGCCCCAGATTCCTAGCAGGTCGTCCTGAATCTGAAACCCCAGTCCGAGAAACGTTCCGAATTCACGATAGTGTTCGGACTGCGCGCCACGCGCGCCGGCGCACAGGACGCCGATCTGGGCGGAGCAGCCCAGGAGCGCCGCCGTCTTCCGCGAGATCGTTTGGAAGTACTGCTCGCGAGTAATCGTCGGATTACGCTCCAGCGTCAGGTCCAGATGCTGCCCCTCGGACAGCGCCAGGCAGCACTGATTCAGGAGGCGAATCGCCGTGAGAACGTTGGCCGGATCCGCGCCGTAGGCAGGGGCGCGGAGCAAGGCGAGCTCGCTCAGAATCAGCAGCGCGTCGCCGGCGTTCACGGCCAGGGGCTCGCCCCAGCGCGCCCAGACGGTCTGGCGTCCCCGCCGTTCTGCTCCATGGTCTTCCACGTCGTCATGGATCAGCGAAAAGTTATGGAGGAGCTCGACCGCCGCGGCCGCGGGCAGAGCGCGCCGATAGCCGCCGTTGGAGGCTTCGGTGCAGAGGAGGCACAGCGTCGAACGCAGCATCTTGCCGCCGTGGCGCTGCGTGGGGCGCAGCTGCTCGTTCAGCCAACCGAGGTGATAGCGGAGCAGGTCATAGAGATCCGGCGTCGCGGAATCGCTGGGAATGGAATCTCGCAAGACGCCTTGAATCTCCGGCTGGTACCGGGCGAAGAGGGCAGCGGCGGCATCGGGCGATTGTCCGGCCATCAGTGCGTGGCTCCCCTACGCATCCCCCACACCACCTTCGTGGTTGTTGCCGTTCTGCTCGTCCTCTTCGAAATACTCGTCGCTGTAGGTCCCCAGATCCCGCCCCTGATAGACCGAGACGACGAAATCCTCGCGCGGCACGTCCGCGGTCAGGACGAGTTCGTCGTCGGCCTGTTCGATCAAGTCGAGGACTTCGTCCTCATCCATGTCGCGTTCGACGACGAGCGTGCCGTAGACGACCGTGGGGGTGAAGTGCAGCTCGATGCGTCCCAACCGGTCCCCTGCTTCAAAGACGAGATAGCCTTCCGAGTGCGTCGTGCGGTACTGCCGTTCGAAGCGCACATCGTCCATTGATTACTCCTTACGAGTTCCTAATCCAGACCTGCCTGTCCGCGCGCTCGGCGCCGACAGGCAGGTCTGGATAGCATTTCCTCACGCTTGCTCAGGGAGAGTTCGCCTCGTCGAGGATGACGCGGGTGCCGTCGGCGACCAGGCGAAAGCTGAATGGATCGCCTTCGAGGTGCCCCGTGACGTTGACCGCGCTCGCGGGCCGAATCTCGCTCCCCCGGCTGGCCGGCGTGGGACCGAAGAAGATGCAGAACGCATGACCCGGCGGCCAGTAGGCAATGTCGCCCAGGTGAACGATCTCCTGGCCGTTCTCGTCTGGTTGGTGAACGGGGATGCCAAAGTAGATTTCGTCACCCCAGGTGCTGGCACGGGCTTCGATCGGCAGGGCCTGCCAGATAGCATCCGCCGTTGCCGACTCGTTCAAGGTCGCGATTGCCGTAACTTCTCCAGCCCGGATCCGAAGCTTGCGTTCCACGTGTTTTGATGCCTCCCGCCGGCGTTCACGGTGTGGCAAGACGGCTAATTCTAGCACAGGCCAAATCGCGTGAACAACCGAAACTTTTTCGGCCGGCGGTCAGTATATCTGGTAGCATGACCGGGAGAGGACCGGATGGTTGAGTTGACCGACGACATTCTGATCCAACGCAGCCGTGCGGGCGACCGACGAGCGTACGGAGAGCTCGTCGAGCGCTATCGAGCGGCCGTGGTCCGCCGTGCCCAGGCGATTCTGCGCGATCCCGCCGCCGCGGAAGACGCGGCGCAGGAAGCCTTCGTTCGCGCGTACGCCTACCTTGGCAGCTACGATGGTCAGCATCGCCTCTACACGTGGCTGGCCCGGATCGTCACGAACGTGTGTCTCTCTCAATTGTCCGCCCACCAGTGGCAGATGCTGCCGCTGGAGCGCGCCTGTTTGCTGCCCTCGGACTCGCTCGCGGAAGACGATCCGGAGCTGGCTGCGCTGGCTGGCGAGCGCGTGCGCGCTCTTCAAGCCGCGGTCGCCGGTCTGCCGGCGAAGTACCGGGACGTGCTGATTCTGCGCTACTGGCACGATCTGGCCTACGACGACATCGCACAGGTGACCGCTCAGTCGCTGGGCGCGGTCAAAACGCAGCTCCGGCGCGCCCGGCTCTTGCTGGCCGAGAAGCTGAGCGTCCAGTCGCTTGGCTACGAATGGAGCTAGCATGGCAATAGACGCCTACAATCAGTCGGCCGACTCCGCCTTCACCGAGCGGGTGCTTCGGGGGATCGACAGCGCCGAGCAGCAGCGCCGGCGACAGGCACGGCTGCGGTACCTCCTTCCGTCGTCGGTCATCGTCGTGATTGTCGCGGCGTGGGCCACGGCCCTGCCGACGGGAGCGTCGGTGCTGCGCTTCCTGATCGAGGCGGTGGCCTGGCTGCGGGTCGTCGGGGAAATCGAGCAGCACCTCAGCGGTGCGCTCCTGGGGCCGTTCGCGCTGTTGCCGTCGATCGTCAGCTCGCTGCTCTTCCTGGCGGCGATTTTCTGGGTGCGCATGCACCAGCCGGGTCCGCCGGAGTGGGGACCGTGATCCAGCCTCCCGCGATCAGCCGCGCTGCCGCGGTCTGGACCTATCGTTCGCTCTGGCTGGTCGCCGTGTTACTCGCGGTGGCGATTCCGACCATGATCTTCGTCCGCGGAGACGTCTGGCTCGGCCCGGCCTCGTTCGACGCGACGAATCGCCCCGATCACTCGCTGATCGTGGTCGACGGCAACGTGACCTTGCGCGAAGGAATGGATTATCCCCTGGTCGTGATCCTGGGCGACGTCCAGGTCGACGGGACGCTGCACGACGTGCTCGTCGTGTCTGGCGGAAACGTTTTTTTGCGCCGCCAGGCCGTGGCCGAAGAGGCGATCGTCGTGCTCGATGGGCAGGTGTTCCGCGCGCCCGGGGCGGTCATTCTTGGGACCGTCGGCGCGAACGTCCGCACGTGGACCGGTGAGCGGGCCGTGGGCCGGTCGCTTCATCGGGTCGATCTGCTACAGCAGGTTCAATGGGGTCTGGCCGCCGGACTCGGGCTACTCCTGGTCTGCCTCGTCGTCGTCGCCGTCGTTCCGTGGTCCATCGTCGTCACCGCGGCGACCGCTCGTCGCTACCCGATTCGCAGCGGCCTCGCCGGTCTCACCGGCTTGCTGGCCGTGCCGTTCGTGGTGTTACCGTTGACACTCAGCCTGATCGGCCTGCCGCTGGCGATGCTCCTCAGCTTTGGAGCGGTCCTCGTCTGGCTGGTAGGGCTCACCGCCGCTGGATTTCTCGTTGGGCAAAGGTTGTTGAAGAAGCGACAGGGACAGAGTGCGTTTCTGCGCGTGCTCATCGTCGGTCTCGCGCCGATCCTGCTCCTGCTGGCGGTGCCGGTCCTGGGACCGCTGGCGGTGGGCGCGGCCGGCGTGCTGGGCGCGGGAGCGAGGATCCTCAGCTTCGTCGAGCGCGAACGCGCGGTCGACGCGCTCGCCACGGTCGTTCGGAGTGAGTAAAGTCATACCAAAGTGGAACGTGCAGGATGTGCCGCGCACATCCTGCACGTTCCACTTTGGTATGACTTTACTCGCGGGAGCACCGGCGCTGAAACTTTTTCGCCGGGTTCGGCGATAGATCATGTTCGGTGACTGGATCTGTAGGGGGAAGTGAATGTCGATTGCCACGGTCGCGAATCGCCTGGTGACCCATCAGCTAACCATTTGGACGGAAAAGGCGCCGCAGTTTATCGACGTGACCGATCGCGTGCAGACGATCGTGCGGGACAGCGGTATCCAGCACGGGCAGGCGATCGTCTTCACTCGACACACCACCGCGGCG
>DATLRG010000221.1:0-5310 GCA_035534795.1 Chloroflexota bacterium | reverse complement strand
CCGCTCCAACGCATCCCGCACTTCTCCCCCTGGAAAGGGCGATTGATGCGCTTCGCGACTGTTCTCCGGGTCGCCGTCATCGGCGCAGGGCTCCTGTCGTACGCTACTGTCTCGGCCGCGACGGCACCGCGGGCGCCGAGCGCATCGTCCGAGTCCGCCGCGGCGCCGGTTGGGCGCTACGGGCAGATTGGTCCGCCGCGCGTCGTCAGCCTGATGGACCTGCCCGCGAGCGCGTTGGGCACGCGGCCGGCGGTCGCCCTGCCCTTCCACCCGCGAGACGCGGCCGAGTACCAGCGGGAGAAGCAGCGGGCCCGGTCCGTGGCGATCGCCCCGCGCCCCTCGCTGAGGCTGACGACGATTGGCGCTGCGGCGTCGGTCCCGACGGTGCCGGTGCAGGTCGAGCAGGTCGTCACCAGCTTCCCGTTGGTGAATCTCACCGAGCAGGAGGGGTTTTTCAATCCCGACGACCAGGCGTGGCAGCCGCCGGATACCCAGCTCGCGGCCGGCCCGACCTACCTCGTGGAAACCGTCAACAGCAACGGAACGGTCTGGGATAAATCGGGCAATCTGATCAAGAAGTTCGACTTCAACACGAGCGCGTTCTTTCCGGTCCCGAGTGGCTTCACCTTCAGCGACCCCCGCGTCCTCTACGATGCCGTCAGCGACCGCTGGTTCGTCTCGGGGCTGGCGTTCGACTCGGTCTACGACAGCAAGGTCTACCTCGCCGTGTCGGACACCGCGGACCCCACCGGAGCGTGGAAAGCCTATACCATCGCTAGCAACACGCCGAACGTCCTCTACGATCAACCCAAGCTCGGGGTTGACGACGACAAGGTGGTGATCTCGGCGAACGATTTCACCGGTTCGACAAACCCCAGCTACTCGGGCGTCCAGACCTGGGTCGTCCAAAAGTCGGACCTGCTGGCTGGCGTTCCGACGCCCCTGCTCTGGGACAGCGGCCTGGACCCGAGTCGCTTCGATCTCGTTCCTGCTCAATCTCTCACCTCGACCACCGTGGAATATCTGGCCTACAATCACGCCAGTCCGTCGTCGCCGACACCCACGCCCGGCCCGGCTCAGTCCTACCTCGGCATCGTGGCCCTCACCGGTACTCCTGCCACGGGGATTGTCTGGACCGAGACCGATCTGCTGATCGCCACCACGACGACGCCTCCGCCGGCCGCTCAACCGGGCACCACCACGACGATCGACTCCGGCGACGATCGCTTTCTCTCGACCGTCTGGCAAAACGGCACCCTCTGGACCGGCGGCAGCGATGCCTGCCGACCGATGGGCGACAGCCAGAATCAATCGTGCCTCCGGCTGATCCAGGTGAGCACCGCGGGCGCGTCGCCGACGCTGCTGCAGGACTTCGACGTGGGGGTCAATGGGGCCGACGTGTACTATCCGGCCGTTTCCTTCGACGGCGATGGGAACGCCTTCTTCTCGTTCTCGGAGTCCTCGTCGACGGCGACGACCGGCTACGCCAGCGCGGTGACCGCCGCTCAGCCGGCAGCTTCTCCCGCTGACACCGTCGGGAGCATCCTCACCATCGAAGCTGGCGCGAGCGATTACGACGGCGGCCGTTGGGGGGATTATTCCGCGGCAGCGGCGGACCCGAGCGATCCATCCAAAGTCTGGGTGACAGCGGAGTATGCTGACGCGGACCCGAGCAGCGGGAACTGGGGCACCGGAACGGCCGAGGTGACGCTGGTGACGCCACCGAGTCCGACGCCGACGTCCAGCGCGACGAGTACGAACACCCCCACCGAGAGCCCGACGGCCACCAGAACGCCGACCAACACCGCGACCCCGATTGCTACCAACACGCCCACGCCGACGAACACCGCGACCGTGACCGCCGCGGCCACGAACACGCCCACCAACACGCCATCGCCGACCAGGACAGATACCCCAACGCAGACGGCGACGAACTCGCCAACTCAAACCCCGACGATCACCGCCACCACCGCCAACACGGCGACGCCCACCACCACGCCATCGAACACGCCATCGAACACGCCATCGAACACGCCGACAGCCACGGAGTCGGCGACGCTCACCGGCACGGCGACGAACACCGCGACGGAGACGCCGAGTCAGACTCCGACGCTCACCGCGAGCCCCACGGCCTCTCCCATGGCCAGCGACACGTCGACTGACACTCCGACCAGCACGGCCACCGATTCCCCGACGCCCACCGGGACGCCAACCATGACCGGCACGCCGACCGACACCCCGAGCAGCACGCCGACCGGGCCGCCTCCTCTCACCGACACCCCGACCGAGACGCCAGGTGATTCTGGCCAGATGATTCCCCGGCTGTACTTACCGTTGGTCGTGAACGAATCAGCCGAACATGGGTAGGGTGTCTGGAAGGTGTCAGAGGGTGGGAGATTGGCCGCGCAAAGCCCGCACCATCTGACACCTTCCAGACTTTCAGAAAGGTCCATCCAGATCTTTCTCTGGAGCGCTCCCCAGTTACGGGAGGATCACCGGTTACGAACATACACTTGGTAGGCGTGCAGCGTGACACCAAGATCAACTGAACGAACATCTCCGGCTACTGGAACGTCCAGCGCGCTTGGATCAGGGTCGAGATCGATGCCGTCAAAGATTGGCAGGCGGGTGGCCACCGTGACGTCGGCGAGCCAATCGATGAATTGGATGAAGTCACTCGGATGAATAAGATAGACCCCACCGTAGGTGCGTAGCTCTCCAGTTTCCGGCGGTCCATGCTCCAGATTTTCTGACACGATGAAGTGTGCTCGCGAGCGAATGGCCGCGGTCCATATTGGTGCGTCCCAATCATCGGCCGGATGTCGTGACCACAACAGGTCCAGCGGCGGGCAATCTTCCACAATGCGAAAGGCTGTTGTCAGGTGGGTAAACATCTGCTTCGCAGCCTCAGAGCACCGACGTCTGGACTCTGCGCTCAGGTCGCCTCCGTGCCGTGTCAACCAGAGCCAGGTCAACGTACGGTTGGACTCGGCCAGGATGAGCGGCGACCACAACGGAAGTACGTACCCAAGCCGTGCGTCCTCCAGAATGGGCTTGAGCCACGCTTGGACGTGAGGGAAAATGCACGAATCTACCACCGCGCGAAGCGGAAATAGGCGCGGCTTGGCCGCCTCAGGAATTGCAAGGTTCGGCATCATTGGCCCGCGGGGTTTCCCAAGGTTTGCGGCCCCACGGCGGTTCCAGATCGATCCTCTCGCTCCCGACGTCGAACGGATCGAGGTCGACATCTAATCCAGCCTCGAACGCGCGCTGATCCGCCACGGTCGGGCTGTCCTGCACCCGCTCGATTGACCGTTGCGAGATCAGAATGCGGCTGCCGTGCCGGAAGCCTTCGAGCAGTCCATCGGCTGCCCATCGTTTGATCGCGTTGACTGACCTAACGTTGAGCAGCTTCGCGGCCTCGCCCGTTGTGACCATCTCGACCGCAGGCGCGGCAGATGGCTGCTGCTGAAGAACCTTGATGACCGACCCGATGTCGTCGGCAATCTCGGCCAGTCCTCGCTGTTGTAGCTCCTGTGATACGCGCTCGAGCTCTCGCACCGCGGCATCGGTATTTGTCATCTGGAACTCCCTCGCACCATCCGATGGGATCTTACCGCACCTCCGCCAGGTGTCAATATCATCCGAACTGGCGAGATCGGCATGACCCTTGTACGGTCCAACTCATCGCCGTTCCGGCGTGAAACGAATTGAACATCAGACAGGTCGAGTTCCCCAAAACTGTTGTTTGAGCGCCCCAGGCGCGCCCAAACAACAGTTTGTCGGCAGTTTCTCAGCGTCGTCCCACGCCGCCCTGGTCGGACGGCGACGCCTGCACCGAGGCGGCCGCGGCGAGCAGGTCCGGATTCCCCTGGACCAGGTGGGTGCCGAGGGCGTTCGGCTGGTCGTACCACCAGATCGCGCTGCCCGCGCAGGCCACGACCCGATCGGGTTGCCCGTACCGGCGCGCGATGGCCGTCGGGTCCAGCCGTCGCATCACGATGAAGCTGAACCGAGGCGGGTGCCCCGGCTCCATCCAGCTCTCGACGTACCAGAAGGCGTTATCCGCCCACAAGAACGGCGTTCCGTCGCTCACGACCGCCGCGACCTGCAGGCGGTGCCCGGAAAACATGATCAACGGCTTCGCGTCCCAATAGTCGGCGAGGCCGGCCGCTGACCCGATCCCCGCGAAGCAGGCGGCGTCGGCGGGTGCCGGGAAGAGGTCCGGCACCGTGGCACCGGGTCCCGACAATGCCGTCCCCAGCGCCGCCGCGATCACCCCGGAACCGGCGATCCAGCGGCCCCGTGCCGTCCACGCCCGTGGTGCCCGCTCGGCCAGCAGACCCACCGCGAGCAGCACCACCAACACGGGGGAGTAGACCAGGGGGGCCAGGTACCGCAGCGTCGCGCCGTTGACGTACAGGTGACATCCGAGCACGAAGGCCAGCGTCGCCAGACACGAGGCAACGACATAGCTGGCCAGGCCGTCGATCGGGGAGATCACGCGCCGTCGGATCGGGCTGCCTGGCTGCTGCGAGGAGCGCGCGTCTCGCGATCCCTGCCCCCCGGGCGTCGCGCGGACGACCCGCGCGACCAGGTAGACCAGCACGTAACCCAGCGGTATCAGGAGAACGACGATCACGAAGAGCGGGTCCAGCGCCAGGGCCAGGGTGATGTCCTGGGACAAGGTAGTGGCCGACTCCAACGCCTGCTCGAGGCCGATGGCGGCCGTGTACGAGGCCGCGGCGGGGGTGATCCACCAGTAGACGAGAGCGGAGAGGACCGTCACGACGACGGTCGACAGCAGGAACCTCATCTGCCGCGACGCGCGTCCGCGTGAGATCAAGACCGCGACCCCGACCAACGCCAGGACCGGGACCGAGAAGTACACCACGAACAGCAAATCGGAAACGATCGTCAGGGCCATCAGCAGCAGCGACGCAATGAGAAGAGGCGCGCGGCTTCCGGGTGCGCGGATCGCGGGGCTCGACCGGCATCTCGGTGGCGTAGATCTGCACGCTGCGCTCGCGCAGATAGGCGCTCACCTGCTGCTGGAGCGCGGAGGTACGGGCGAGGCGGTCGTAGTTGCGGCAGACGACCAAGTCGACTTTGCGCGCGTCCACCAGGTCGCGGAGCTGGCGATAGGCGCTGATCTGCTCCAGGGCCTCGTGGAACCAGTTGAGCGAGCGCGACTGGCCGGGGATCACCAGCGGCTCGGCGACCTCGGTCCAGCCGCGGGCCGCGACGAGCTCGCGGGCGCGCCGGAGCTGGGACGGGATCGACTCCTTGTCGTCGCCGGCGGCATCCCGG
>DATLRG010000220.1:0-3659 GCA_035534795.1 Chloroflexota bacterium | reverse complement strand
AGCCGCTTCCCACCTTTTCCCCCGTGACAGGAGAGATGTCATGATCGTCGAGGGAATTCGAAAGGTCCTGGTGGTCGGGTCTGGCCTGATGGGGCACGGCATCGGGCAGGTTTTCGCGCAGGCTGGATACCCGGTCGTGCTGAACGATCTGGACGACGAACGCCTGGGGCGGGCGGTGCAGGGAATCCGGCGCAATCTCAGCCTGTTCGTCGACGAGGCGCTGATCACCCCGGCCGAGCTGGGGAACACGCTCGCCCGGATCAGCACCGATGCGGACCTGACGCGGGCCGCGCGCGACGCCGATCTCGTCGTCGAGGCCACGTTCGAGGACCTCGAGAGCAAGCGCGCGGTGCTCCGTCGTATTGGCGACCTCTGCCCTGAGCGGACGCTGCTCGCCTCGAACACCTCGGGACTCAGCGTGAACGCGATGGCGCCGGCCACCGGCCGTGCCGACCGCTTCGTCGTGGCCCACTTCTGGAATCCACCGCACTTGATCCCGCTGGTCGAGGTCGTTCGCGGCGAGCAGACTGCCGAGACGACGATCACCACTATGGTCGACGCGCTTCGCTCGATCGGCAAGGTGCCGGTCGTCGTCCAGAAGGACGTGCTTGGCTTCGTCGGTAACCGCCTCCAGTACGCGCTCTTCCGCGAGGCGCTGGGACTGGTGCAGAACGGCGTCTGCACCGCCGAGGACATCGACACCGTCGTCAAGATGAGCTTCGGCCGCCGGCTCACCACGGCCGGGCCGCTCGAGACCGCCGACATCAACGGCACCGACCTGTTCTACAATATTTCACAGTACCTGTTCCCGGACCTGGACAACGCGACCGGGCCGCACGCGTTCTTCCAGGAGCTTATCGCCGACGGGCACACCGGGGTGAAGGCGGGCCGTGGCTTCCGCGCGTGGCCGGGCGACCGCGCCGAGCGCATCCGCCAGCGCCGCGACCGCGAGTTGATCCGCTGGCTGAAGGTGGACCGGGAGACCAAGGCTGAGTAGGCTGTAACCGTGATGCCCCGGGTCATCCCTGGTCTCGAGCTCAGTCGGCGCTTCTACCACGAGGTGGTTCGGCCAATCCTCGACGACCGCTTCACCGATTTGCCACACGCGGCCGCGCTGATTGGCCCGGGTAGCGACGTGCTCGGCTTCGACACCGAGATGTCCACCGACCACGACTGGGGACCGCGGGTTCTCATCTTCCTCGAGGATGCGGATACCAACCTTGCCGACCAGATCAATGAGACCTTGCGCCAGGAGCTTCCACCGGTTTTCGCGGGCTACCCCGTGGGCATAGCGGATCGCCTCGCGGCGACTCGTCGGAAGCATCGATCAGTTTAGCGACAGCACCGACCTTCGCTCTGACGCGTCGTGGCGGCAAACTCTGCGGGAGTTGTACCGATAGCCGATCAGAAGGCCGCGCTTCTTCATCGATCTTGACTTGACAGACTTGACAAACGATAATCATGCTATGACACATGCTTTAGCAACCGCCGCGACGGCATTCGAGCAGACTCTGCACGACCTGGGCTTCTCGGGTGACGAGCCCGAATTGGGTGATGCGGCCGAACTCGGAAAGCGGGGAGCCTTACTCGCCGTCTCCGATGTCGTCTGGAAGCGACATCTCGGTCCAATGCTTGATTGCAAGCAGGTTCAGATGATGCTGGGGGGATGCACGCGGCAGGCGATCAGCGACCTTGCGAAGCGCAAGCGGCTGCTCGCGTTACCTGATGCGAAAGGGCGCCTCCGGTTTCCGTCTTTTCAATTCACTTCCACCGGCCGACCGCTTGCATGCCTAGCGGACATACTCGAACTTTTCGCGATGGCGGATGTGAATCCATACACCTTCGCATCGTGGTTCGTCACACCGCAGCCGATGCTGGCCGGAGAGAGCCCGGTCTGCTGGCTGCGATCCGGGCGGGACGTTTCTGTCGTCGTGGAAGCGGCACGACGTACCGCGTCTCGCCTGGGGCAGTAGAGGGCGTTGAGTCCTCTCGCCCTACTGCCGGAGGATCCACCTTCTCTTCATGAGTTCCCCGCCTGCGTTACGTTAGCGAGCCAGCCGCTTTACCGCATTCACCGCCAGAACCACGGACCTTGGTACTTTTCGGACGACGGCTCCGGTCGATTCAATCTGGCACCACCCCGTGGTACCTGCTACCTAGCGACCGAGCCGATCGGGGCGTTCATCGAAGTTTTCCGGGCGACCGCCCTGGTAGCCAGCGCCGATGTCGCCAAGCGCCACCTCGCGACTCTACACGTTCTCCGGGACGTGAAGCTAGCGGACTGTTCCGTCCGAAGCGCCCGCGCGTTCGGCATCACTGCAGCGATCCACGCCTCGGAGGACTACCGTGCGACTCAGAGGTGGGCCGAGGCGTTTTCTCGCGCGGGCTTCGAGGGAATCTGCTACCGACTCAGTCACGATCCGTCCCAGCGCTGCCTGGGTATCGCGCTGTTCGGTCAGGGTGGAGAAAGCGACTTACCGGTCGATTCGGATGAGCCAATCGGCGTGGAGCTGATCAAGGCGGCGAGAGAGTTTGGAATTCTCGTCATTCCGACGCCCTGAGAACTGCTATGGATCTCCGGAGGCACCGCCCTTGGTACAATCTGGCGGATGACCAGAGGGCTCGAATGCCCATCAGAGTTGGATCGGAGGATGCATGCGCATAAAGGCGTTGCTTCTCGACGTCGACGGGGTGTTGACCCAAGGGAACGCGGCCGTTCCGGGCGCGCCGGCCGCCCTGCAGGCGCTCGTCGAGCGCGGCGTGCCCTTCCGCCTCGTCACGAACTCGACGCAGCGGAGTCGGGCGACGCTGGCGCAACGCCTGAGGTCCTTTGGCTTTTCGGTCGATCCGGCCATGATCTTCTCGCCGGCGGTCGCCGCCGCGCGATACCTGACCGAGCAGGGAAAGACGGCCTACCTCGCGACGCGCGAGGATGCCGGGGCTGACTTTCGCGAGCTTGGCGTGGCGCTCGACGATCAGCATCCCAACGCCATCGTCCTCGGCGACCTTGGCGAGGATCTCACCTATGCCGAGCTCAACCGCGTCCTGCGTTTTCTGCTCGGCGGCGCTGAGCTGATTGCCCTCGGTGGGACGCTCTACTGGCACGCGGCCGACGGTCCGGCCCTCGACGTTGGACCCTTCACTGCGCTCTTCGAGCACGCGACCGGCGTGAAGGCGCGCACTCTCGGGAAGCCAGATCCGGCGATCTTCGCCGAAGCGGCGCGTGCGCTCGGCGTGGCAACTCGGGAGCTGGCGATGGTGGGCGACGACGCCGGGGTAGACGTCGCCGCGGCGAAACGCGCGGGGCTGGGCTTTGGTGTCCTCGTCCAGACCGGAAAGTACCGGCCGGGCGACGAATCGCGTCAGATACCAGCGCCGGATGCGGTCTATCCGTCATTTCCGTCCTTTGTCGGGGCGTTTCTCGAGCACTAGTTTCGCAAATTTCGACGACCGCAGTCAACAGACTGCTGGGTAGACTGGTCTTGATGCGGTCCGGGGGTGCCAGGGAGGAGCCAACGGGCCGAATTCGATCTGGAAAGGCGTGGCGCTGCGGATTTCGGCCTATCGGCCGAATGCTTTGCCGCCGCTCGGCAGTTTGATAACGGCCACGGCCAGGCCTTCATCGGCGCCATCCGGAAAAAATGCGAAACTAGTGGCTC
>DATLRG010000219.1:0-2958 GCA_035534795.1 Chloroflexota bacterium | reverse complement strand
TCATCCATCCTTTCCCACCTGACACCGTACAAAGCCGTCGAGGCAAGGAGGAACAGTCAAATGCCCGATTTCAACGTCGGTCTCGTCGGCTGCGGTGCGGTCGCCGACTGGCACGCCGACCGCGGCTACGCCCATCTGACGGAGCTGGTCCGCCTGGCCGCCGTCTGCGATACGCGGCGGGACCGCGCCGAGGCGCTCGCCGGCCGCTACGCGGCGCGACGCTACACCGACCTTGCCGCGATGCTCGCCGATCCGTCGATCCAGGGTATCGACCTGTGCGTCCCGCACCACCTCCACGCACCGCTGGCATTACAGGCGCTCGCGGCGGGCAAGCACGTCCTGGTTGAGAAGCCCATCGCCACGACGGTCGCCGATGCCGAGCGCATGGTCGCGCTTGCCGCGGAGTGCGGCCTGACCCTCTGCGTGTCCGAACAGTACCCCTTCTCGCCGCCGTTCCGCCGGGCGCGCGCGCTGATTCAGGCCGGCGAGATTGGCAAGCTCGTGACGCTGCGCACCCACCGCGTCGGCTATCTGGAGGGAATCTGGATGCGCGACGGCTGGCGGCAGAACGCGGAGGTGGCCGGTGGCGGCATGCTGCTGGATCAGGGCTGCCACTACACCAGCATCGCCCGGCTGATGGCCGGCGACGTCGAGTCGGTCGCCGCCTTCACCACCAACACCCGCGCCGACTGGGTCGGCGACGACACGGCGACGCTGATCCTGCGCTTCCAAAGCGGACTGATCGGCGAGGCGCTCTATTGCTGGGGGACGCGCACGCCCAACGTCGGCGCGGAGTGCTACGTCTACGGCGAGCGCGGGCACCTGCGGATCAACTCCGGCTCGCCCTCGCTGGTGCTCTACCGCTCGGACCTGCCGGGTGGCCAGCAGGTCGTGCTCGCCGACCCGGAACCCGCCGGCGTCTTCGCCAGCATCGTCGAAGACTGGGCGCTGGCCGCGCTCGGTCGCCGAGCGCCGACGATGCCCGGCACCGAGGGCCTGGCCGACCTGCGTGTCGTCATGGCCGCGTACCGGTCGGCGCAATCGGGGACGGTTGAAGCAGTTGGAGGGTAACAACTCTTTTGGAAGCTCCCGAAAATCTGGGCGAAGCGCTCTCGACGCTGACCGTCGAATCCCTCAAGCCGCTGGCCCGACAGTGCGTGCCGAACCCGCCGACGCGGAAGGCCGAGCTGATCGCGGCGATCTGCCACGCGCTCGAGTCGCACGACTTTCTGGCCGCGCTGGTCAAACAGGCTGACAAGAAGACCCTTTTGGCCCTGTCCGAGGCGGTGTACGCTGGCGGCGCCTTCGAACCGGCGCGCTTCGAGGCCAAGTACGGGATCGCGTTCAAGCCTCCCACGCACCAACAATCTGGCTACGGACCGAGTGGCTGGGCGCGGAACGCGAGCCAATCGGTCGCGGACCTGTTCTTTTATCACGGTCGGGTCCCAACCGACCTCGTCACGCGGCTGCGGGCGCTGGTGCCTGCCCCTCGTCCGTCTGTCGTGCGATCGGAGGAAGGCCTGCCCGAAACGGTGGAGGGTCATCGAGACGAGGCGGTCTCACTCACGCCGCTGCTGACCGAAGAGGCCGCGTTGCACGATCTGCTGGCGACGCTGATGCTGGTGGGTCAGGGGAAGCTGGCGATCGGCGATGCCACCCACCAGCCGACCGGCGCCGCGGTCCGCCTCCTCCGCGAGCGTTTGCTCTTGCCAGACGTGGTCCCGTCGGAGGAGAAACCGCGCGCCGACGCTGCGATTCGACCATTCGCGCTGACCATGATCGTCCAGGCGGCTGGTTTGGCGAAAGCGTCCGCCACGCGGCTGGTCCTGACCAAAGGCGGCCAGGCCGCCCTGGACGCGCCGTCGCCCGGGCTGCTCAAGCAGTGCTGGGACGCGTGGGCCGGCTGGGACAAGCTCGACGAGCTCTCCCGGGTCCGCGGCATCAAGGGGCAGCGATCGCGGGGGCGGCGCTTCAGCGCTCCGTCGGAGCGCAAAGCGGCGATCGCCGGCGCGTTGG
Organism: Chloroflexota bacterium; assembly: GCA_035534795.1. Taxonomy (GTDB): domain Bacteria; phylum Chloroflexota; class UBA6077; order FW602-bin22; family CADDYW01; genus JAJPKB01. The sequence goes on along the minus strand of DATLRG010000219.1, from coordinate 942 downwards.
CCTCCTGCACGGCCGGCCGTTGGATCGCCATCGACGAGTTCTTTCGCTTCGTGCGATCGGGCAAGCACGACTTCGCGGTCGAGGTCGGCGATTATAGCGAGCTCTACGTCGGGTATTCGATGGAAGAGGGCTGGCTGGGCTACGACGGAGCGGACACCTGGTGGGCCGTCAACACCGCGTACATCCGGGTGATCTTGCTCGAGTATGCCGCGACGCTGGGGCTGATCGACGTCGCGACAATTCCCCTGGACGAGACGGTGCTCGACTTCAAGACCTACGCCGAGATCGATCCCGGCGAGTTCAGCCGCTACGGTGGACTGGAGTACTTCCGCGTCAACAATCTCGGCAGCTACATCCTGGGGAAGAGCGAGCAATACGCCGGGCCGGCGGTGCGCGAGGAACAGCCGGTCCTCAAGGTCTTACCGAGTCTGGACGTCGTCGTCGACCGGGCCAGCCTGACGCCGAACGACCGCGCCGTGCTGGAGCGCTTTGCCACGCACGTCAGCGACGACGTTTACAAGCTCTCTCGGGACCGCCTGCTCGACGCCGCCGAGAACGGCGTGGCCACCGACGACGCCGAGGCCTTCCTGCGACGCCGCGGCAGTCAGGATTTGCCGCAGACCGCGCGGGTCCTGTTCGAAGACGTGGCCCGTGGCGTCGCGGCAATCCAGGGGACGACGCCGGCCCTGCTGGTGCGCTGCGTCGACTCCCACACCGCCCAGTTGATCAGCCACGATGGCGTGCTCGGTAAGCTCTGCCTGCTGGCCGGCGACAACCACGTTGTCGTCGCCAGCGGGCAGCTCGCCGCCTTCCGCCGCGGCCTCCGCCGGCTCGGGTTCGCCCTCGCGGAAGGCGCGTCGAGTCCGAGTAGTAGAGGATAAGAGACGGGAACAGCCAGGTGGGGCAGGTTTGTCGTGAGATAGCGCGTACTCAGCGGCGGCA
>DATLRG010000218.1:0-7848 GCA_035534795.1 Chloroflexota bacterium | reverse complement strand
GGGGCGATACACGCGTGTGGGGAGGAGATCAGGTCCGGGGCACCCAGGTGGGTGCCCCGCCGCACGCCATTGTGCTGACCGTCGCCAGTGAACTGTCAAGAAGCAGTCTAGCCCAGCGATGGAGAGAGCCGGTTAACTGATTGCTAAATGTCTGTAAAACCGGACCCATCCGCCGCGCCAGCGGGATCTTTCTTGGACAATTGTCTGGGGCTGTGCTAGAATTCCGCCGGGTAAACGACGGTCCGCGGCTTTTGCGCGGCGCGGTGAGCGCCGCGTTTGTTTATCTGAGTCCGCCAGTGCGGACACCAAACTAGTCTACCGAGGCGGCCGCTGGGTTTGCCGCTCTGGGAAGTCGGGTGGCAACGATGCTCAATTGGTTGGCGAAAGTCGTTGGCGACACCAGCGAACGCGAGGTCAAGAGGGGCCAGCCCCTCGTCCGGCAGGTCAACGCCATGGCGAGCAAGGTGGAAGCGCTCTCGGACGACGACCTGCGCGAGCTGACCACGACCTTCCGCCAACGCCTCGCCGACGGCGACACGCTCGACGACCTCCTGCCGGAAGTGTACGCCGCGGTGCGCGAAGCCGCGAAGCGCACGCTTGGTGTTCGCCACTACGACGTTCAAGTCATGGGCGGCATCATCCTCCATCAGCGCAAAATTGGTGAGCTGAAGACGGGCGAAGGCAAGACGTTGATGGCCACCTTGCCCCTCTGCCTGAACGCTTTGTCCGGCGAAGGTGCACACCTGGTGACGGTGAACGACTACCTCGCCAAGCGCGATGCCCAGTGGATGGGGCCAGTCTACCAGGCGCTCGGTCTGACTGTTGGAGTCATTCAGCACGAGACGGCATTCCTCTTCGATCCAACCTACGAAGGCGACGATCCACGGCTGCTTTACCTGCGGCCAGTCCCGCGCCGTGAAGCCTACCTGGCGGACATCACCTATGGGACAAACAACGAGTTTGGCTTCGACTACCTGCGCGACAACATGGTGGTCGACACGCGCCAGTGCGTGCAACAGCCACTGCACTTCGCCGTCGTCGACGAGATTGACAATATCTTGATCGACGAGGCCCGCACGCCGTTGATCATCTCGGCGCAGGCAGAGCAAGCGGCCGATCGGTACTATCTGTTCGCTCGGCTGGTCCCTCGGCTGACCCAGGAGGTCGACTTCAAGATCGACGAGAAGATCCGCGCGGTGATGCTGACCGAAGAGGGCATGCACAAGCTCGAGCGCTGGCTCAACCTGGACAACCTCTACGACCCCGAAAACTACGACATGACCCACTACCTGGAGCAGGCGCTGAAAGCGCACTTCATCTTCCGTCGCGACCGCGATTACGTGCTCGTCCGCGACGGTAAGGTCCTCGAAGGGCACGAGGTGGACCGCGAGGCCGAGGTCGTGATCGTCGACGAGTTCACTGGCCGTCTGATGTTCGGCCGGCGCTTCAGCGAGGGACTGCACCAGGCGATCGAGGCCAAAGAGAACGTCAAGATCCAGCACGAAAGCCAGACGCTGGCGACGATTACCTTGCAGAATTACTTCCGCATGTACCCGAAGCTAGCGGGCATGACCGGCACCGCCTGGACCGAGCGCGAAGAGTTCCATACGATCTACGGATTGGACGTCGTCGTCGTGCCGACGCATCGCCCGATGATCCGCGAAGACTCGCCGGACGTCGTGTACAAGAACGAGGAGGCGAAGTTCCGCGCGGTCGGCGAGGAGATCGAGGAGCTGCACCGGGCCGGCCGGCCGGTCCTCGTCGGCACGGTCTCGATCGAGAAGTCCGAATATCTCAGCGAGCACCTCAATCGGCTGGGCATTCCGCACCAGGTGCTGAACGCGAAGTATCACGAGCGCGAGGCGGCGATCATCGCCCAGGCCGGCCGCCCGGGCGCGGTGACGATCGCGACGAACATGGCTGGCCGCGGCGTCGACATCCTGCTCGGCGGAAACCCGAGCGGGCTGGTCGAGGAGATTTTGCAGCGACGCAACCTTCTCCCGGAAACCGCTGATCCCGAAGAAATTGCCCGGGCGCGCGAAGAGGCGGAGCGCATCTGCGCGGCAGATCGGGACCGGGTGCAGTCCCTCGGCGGGTTGCACATCCTGGGTACCGAGCGGCACGAAGCGCGGCGCATCGACAACCAGCTTCGCGGACGCGCCGGCCGTCAGGGCGATCCCGGCTCCTCTCGTTTCTACGTCTCGCTGGAAGACGAGCTGATGCGCCGCTTCGGCGGATCAAACATCGCCAGCTTGATGGACCGATTTGGTCTGGAGGACGACGTTCCGATCGAGCACGGTCTGGTCAGCAAGGCGATCGAAAACGCCCAGACGAAGGTCGAGGGGTATAACTACGACATGCGCAAGCACGTCGTGGAGTACGACGACGTGCTGAACAAGCACCGCCAGATCATTTATGGCGAGCGCCACAAGATCCTGGATAAAGCCGACCTCAAAGACAACGTCCTGGACATGATTCGCCAGGAGATCAATACCCCGGTCGACAACTTCACCAGCGCGCCGCACCCGGACGACTGGGACTTCGAAGGGCTGGCGATGGCGCTTCGCGCGATCCTGCCGCCGTCCGCGGCGTACGCACCGCCGGCGCTGCAGGGGCTGAGCCGTGACGAGGTGCGGAACGTCGTCCTCGACTTCGCGGATGCTGCCTACGACGAGAAGGAGCAAGAGGTCTCCTCGGAGATCATGCGCCAGATCGAACGGCTGTTGATGCTGCAGGTCATCGACCGCCTCTGGATCGATCACCTGACCGTCATCGACGACCTGCGCCAGGGGATTGGCCTGCGCGCTTATGGCCAGCGGGATCCCCTGGTCGAGTACAAGTCCGAAGCCTACAACATGTTTCAGGGACTGCTCGCGGCGATTCGCCACGACGTCACCCACTCGATCTACCACGTCAGCCTGCAGCGCGAGCAGCCCAAGCCAGCGCCGCGCGCCATCCAGACAAATCGGCAGGAAGTCGAGGATTCGCGAGACCCCGTCCGCGCCGGACACAAGGTTGGCCGCAACGACCCGTGTCCCTGCGGAAGTGGCAAGAAGTACAAGAAGTGCCATGGGCGGTGACAAGGACGGACGACTGAGGACGGAGGACTGAGGATTTAGGACTCAGAACTCAGTGATGAGGACTGAGTGACCGAAGGGGCGAGGGTTTCCTCGCTACTAGGATCTAGGTCCTAGATCCTAAGTTCTAGGTCCTTAGATCCTCAGGGGAGCGCCTATCGTTGGCGCCGACCGGTCCTGTTCTTGCGTCAATTGGATGTCCAAGAGTCGAACCACGAGCAACGAGCGCTGCGTCGTTAGTACCGGTTGGCCGCTGCTGCTTGCGTTCGCGCCACTCAGTACTTTGTACCCAGTACTCAGCACTCGTTGAGCGGGAGGTCCTTCAGGCATGCTGCAGGTCCGAGCGGTCGCCGAACGGGTGATTGGTAACGTCGAGACGGTCATCGTCGGAAAGCACGACGAGGTCGAGCTAGCCTTCATCGCGCTGGTGTGCCAGGGTCACGTCCTGATCGAGGACGTACCCGGTGTCGGCAAGACGATGCTTGCCAAGGCGTTTGCGCGCTCGGTGGGCTGCACGTTCCGTCGCCTCCAGTTTACCCCGGATCTCCTTCCCAGCGACGTGACCGGGGTCTCGATTTACAACCAGAAGAACGGCGAGTTCGAGTTCCGCCCGGGCCCGATCGTCGCCCAGGTCGTGCTGGCCGACGAGATCAACCGGGCGACGCCGAAGACACAGTCCGCGCTCCTCGAGTGCATGGAGGAGCGGCAGGTGACCGTGGACGGGGTCACCTACGCCCTGCCGCGGCCCTTCATCGTCCTGGCCACCCAGAACCCGATCGAGTACGAGGGCACTTTTCCGCTGCCGGAAGCACAGCTCGATCGATTCCTCCTGCGGATCAACCTCGGCTATCCAAAAAAGCGCGATGAGATCACGCTGTTGGAGCGCCAGCAGGTCCAGCACCCGATCGAGAAGCTGGGCGAGGTGATCAATGCCGACGATCTCACCGAGGTCCAGCAGGCCATTCGACAGACGGTGTACGTGGACGAGCTGATCCGCGATTACATCGTCTCGCTGGTCGGGCAAACGCGCTCGCATCCGGACGTGTACCTCGGCGCCAGTCCGCGCGGGTCGCTGGCACTCTTTCGGGCGAGCCAGGCCCGCGCCGCTCTCCTTGGCCGCGACTACGTGTTGCCAGACGACGTGAAAGCGCTGGCGGTCGCGACGCTGGGTCATCGCCTGATCGTGAACCCGGGTGCGCGGATCAAGCACACCGAGACCGCGACGATCCTCCAGGAAATTCTCGAGTCCGTGCCCGTGCCGGGCAGCCGAGCGCTCTACGCGAAGCGCTGACGCGTCGCGGGGAAGGATCTAGATGAGCGCGCTGAAGGTCTTCATTCTGACGGCTATCGTGGCCGGCTTTGCCGTTGCCAGCGGTCAGACCGTCCTCTATCACCTCACGGATGTGCTGGTCGCGACCCTCCTCCTCAGCGCCGCCTGGAGCTGGCTCAGCCTGCGAGGGTTGCAGGTCCAGCGCACGCTTCGGCACGACCGCGCCCAGGTTGGCGGCGTAGTCGAGCAGCGTTTGCAGGTGCGGAGCGTCTTTCCAATGCCGCGCGTCTGGATCGAATTCGTGGATTCGGGCAGCCTGCCCGGTTACCACGCCGGCCGCGTCCTCGGCCTGGGAATCGGCGGCCGTCGGACCTGGAACCTCGACGCCGAGTGCCGTCGCCGTGGCCTGTTCACCATCGGGCCGTCGCGGCTGTACGGGACGGACCCGTTCGGGCTGTTCCGCAGCGTGCGACGGATCGATTCGGTACGCTCGGTGCTGGTGTATCCAGCGACAGTTGACCTGGCGGGGCTAACGCTCCCCGCCGGGCAGCTTCTCGGGGGTGAGCGCCGGCGCAGCGGCTGGCACCAGACCGCTTCGCACGTCTCGAGCGTTCGCGACTACCACGCGGGCGATCCGGTGCGCCACATCCACTGGCGCTCGACCGCGCACGCGGGCCGGCTGATGGTCAAGGAGTTCGACGTCGAGCCAGTCGCCGACATCTGGCTCTTTCTCGATGGCGAAGCAGCGGTCCAACGCGGTGCGGGGGACGAGTCGACGGAAGAATATGGAGTGACGATCGCCGCCTCGCTCGCGCGGCACTTTTTGACCGAAGGGCGGGCGGTCGGCATGGTGGCGATCGCGGGCGAGCGGTGCGTCGTGCCGGCGGACCGTGGGCAGCGACAGTTGATCAAGTTGCTCGAGGAGTTGGCGGTGATTCGTACGAACGGACGCGAGCCCATCGCGGAAACGCTGGCCGCCGAGGGAGACCGCTGCACCCGCGACGCGGCCATCGTGGTCGTGACGCCGTCCCTCGACGAGCGTTGGCCCGCGGCGCTCCGGGGGTTGCGTGACCGTGGGATTCCCGCCGGTGCCGTCGTGCTCGAACCGGCCACCTTCGGAGAAGCGCCAGCATCCTTGCTGTTGATCGGCGCGCTGGCGACGTGCAGCGTCCCGAGCATCCTGGTGAAGCGCGGCGACGACGTCAGCCGTGTTTTGTCCGGTGGCTGGCGGGGGTAGGATCTGACCATGCAGCAACGGGGCATCTTCTCGACCCTCTTCGACGCCTTGCTGCTCGCCCTGGTCGTGCTACCGCCGGCCCTGGCGGTCGTCGCGGCGCGTCTCGATCCGGTCCTGCCGTTTGGCATCCTGGTCTGGATCGTCCTTGCCGCGCTCGGCGTCGGTCTCGTCTTCGCCCACTCCGCCGTGCCGGAGGAAATGCTGCATCCCCTGGCGCTGTTTGGCGGTACTGCTGTGGTGTTCTTCGTCGTGGCTCAGGTGATGCCGGGCGTCGACCCGGACACCTCGCTGGGCGATCGACTTCGGGGGGTCGTGGCGCAGGTCGCGGCCTGGTTTCAGGTGGTCTCCTCGGGCGGCCAGGCGACGAACAATCTCTTGTTCTTGTTGCTTCTTGCGCTCATCGCCTGGATGATTGGCTATTTCGGAGCGTGGGCGGTCTTTCGCGCGCGGAGCGCGTGGTGGCCGGTGACGGCCAGCGCGGCCGCGCTCATGCTGGTCCTCGCAAACTTTCCAGACCTCTTCGGCTACATGCTGGTCCTGTTGATCGGTGCGATGCTCCTGATTGGACGGGTCAACCTGGAGCTGCGCCAACTTGCCTGGCAGTCCGCCGGTTTGCGCCAGAGCGGCGAACTCGCCGGCCGGGCGTTTCGGGCGAGTCTGGCGCTGGCGATCGCGCTGGTGGCGCTGGCCTGGATCGCGCCGACGGTGCTGGCGTCGCAGCCGATCTCGGAGCGGCTGGGTCGATCGACCCAGCCGTGGCAGCAGGCGCAGACTGAGTTCAATCGGCTGTTTGGCGGATTGCAGGCGCAGAACCAGGCATCGCTCAGCGGCTTCAGCCGGGCGATGACGCTCCACGGCTCGTTCCATCTGGCGGACACGCCCGTGCTCCAGATCAGCTCCCCCAGACCGGAGTACTGGCGCGCCATCGTTTACGATCAATACACCGGCCACGGCTGGCTCAGCAGCGACCCGATCGACCAGCGGACGTTGCCAGCCGGTACCGACGCGCTGCGGCCATCCGATCTCGCGAGGACCGAGATCGATCAGCAGGTCCGCGTGCTGGCGCCGCGCGGAAGTTATCTGGTCGGCGCGTCGCAGCCATTCCGCTTCGACCGGACCGTCAGCGCGCAAGCCTACGCCGACGCGCCGAGTGGCGGCGTCGACCTCGTGGCGACGTTGTCGACCACCCCGCTCCAGCCCGGCAGCCACTACGCCGTGGCCTCGGACGTGTCGGATGCCTCGGCGGCTGAGCTTCGCGCCGCGAGCGTGGCCTATCCCGCGGAGATCCACCAGCGGTACCTGTCGCTGCCGCCGATTCCTGAGCGCGTCCATCAACTGGCGGTGCAGCTCACTGCGCCCGAGCAGGACCCGTACGACAAGGCCGTGGCGATCGAGTCGTATCTGCGGACGATGCCCTACACGCTGGACCTGCCGCCGCCACCGTCAGACCGCGATGCCGTCGACTACTTCCTGTTTGACGCGAAAACCGGCTATTGCGACTACTTTGCCTCGTCCATGGCCGTCCTGGCGCGCAGCGTGGGAATCCCGGCGCGCGTCGTCTCGGGCTATGCCACGGGCGACCGACAGGACGATGGCACTTTCCTGGTGAAAGACTCGAACTCGCACTCCTGGACCGAGGTCTACCTCCCGCCCTACGGCTGGATTCCCTTCGAGCCGAGCGGGAGCTGGCCGCGGTTCGAGCGCGGCTCCGGTGACCAGAGTGCCGCCACGCCGACACCAGCGCTCACCCCGCGGCCGGTCCCGAACCTGGCTCAGGGGCAATCGCAACTGACGCCAACCCCAACGCCCAGTCCGACACCGTCGGCGAATGCGACGGCGCAGCCGGAGACGCTCCTGACGAAGCAGCCGCTCGATCTGCAGCCGCTGCTGCCATTCCTGTACCTGCTGGGAGCGCTGGCGCTGGCCGGTCTCGTCCTGTGGTACCTCTGGGAACGGGGCCTGCGTGGCTTGCCGCCGTCGGCGGTGGCGTACGCGAAGATGACCCGATTGGCCGGCTGGCTGGGATTTGGCCTGCGCTCGACCGAAACGCCGGAGGAGTATGGCCAGGCGCTAGCGGGAGCGCTGCCGCGCGTCGGTACGAGCATCCAACGGATTACCTCTGCCTACGGCGAATATCGCTTCGGTCACCACGCCGACGAGCGCGGAGACGTCGTGCTGCGCCTCTGGCGTTTCGTGCGGAACGCGCTGATTCGACGCATCGGGCGGTTGCGGCGGGAGTGATTCAGCCCGTTTTTCGACCGTCG
>DATLRG010000217.1:0-3464 GCA_035534795.1 Chloroflexota bacterium | reverse complement strand
GGACGCTTCTCGGCTGACGTGCGAGCGATCGCGCGCGCTGCGGGCCGAGTGGTGAAGTCGAGGGAGCACCGATGCAGCCGAGACGTGGCTACGCCGATGGTGTGGCTCCTGACTCAGGCAAGCCTGGCCAGCCCGAGTTGCGTAGCCCGGGGAAGCCGGAGGAGGACCTGCCCGAAGAGGACATGGGGCGGCTGATGGCGGCCGCTGACCAGGAATACCACGCCATTCGGAGTGGGGACCTGCTCGACGGCGTCGTGGTCTCCATCGACCGCGACGGGGTGTTGGTGGACATCGGCGCGAAATCCGAAGGGTTCATTCCACTGGCTGACGCGCAGAGCATGATCAACGGTCACGAGCTGTCGGTGGGTGATCCCGTCATCGTCGCCGTGGTCCAGCCCGAAGGACGAGGCGACCACATCATCCTGTCACTCAGCCGTGCGCGTTCCGAACGCGGCTGGCGTACTTTGCAGACCGGGTTCGATGCGGGGACCATCTTCTCGGGTCGGATCGTCGAGGTGAACCGAGGTGGTCTGGTCGTCGAGGTCGAAGGTGTCCGCGGCTTCCTTCCTCTCAGCCAGATTTCCAGTGTGCGCATCAGCGGGGTGTCCGGCGAGGAGCTCGAGAGTGCCCTGACCGAGATGGTTGGGCGGAAGGTTTCGACGAAGGTTCTGGAGGTCAATCGCAAGCGAAACCGTCTGATCCTCTCGGAGCGCGTCGCGGTCCAGGAGTTGCGCCAACAGCGGCGTGATGAGTTGATCGCCGAGTTGCACGAGGGCGAGATTCGCACCGGCCGAGTGACGCGCCTGTGTGACTTTGGGGCGTTCGTCGACCTGGGTGGGGCTGATGGGCTCGTTCACGTGTCGGAGCTCGCCTGGCGTCAGGTGATGAATCCCGCGGACGTGGTGCAGGTCGGCGACGAGATCAAGGTGCTCGTTCTTGGGGTCGACGCCGAGCGACGGAAGATCTCGCTGAGCCTGCGACGGACGCAAGCGGAGCCCTGGGAAACGGCGCTGGAGCGCTATCCCGTCGGCTCGGTGGTGAACGCTCGGATCACACGCCTGACCGCGTTCGGCGCCTTTGCCCAGCTCGAAGACGGCATCGAGGGGCTGATTCACGTGAGCGAGCTGAGTGACCGGCACGTCGTGCATCCGCGGAACGTCGTCAAGGAAGGCGATCAGGTCACCCTCCGCGTCTTGCGGGTCGAGCCGGAGCGTCGACGGCTCGGGTTGAGTCTGCGACAGGTCGATCTCATGGATCAGGGGGAACCATCGTAGCCGGACTAATCGCGGGTTGGCGACAGGCGGGACGTTGGACGGAGTATCATGACCGCGGGGCGGTGAAACCGGAGCGAAACAGCGCTCTTAACCTAGGGGGCTCTCGTGGCAGATAGATTTGACAAGTTTACCGAGCGTGCTCGGAAAGTCTTGACGTTGGCGCAAGAGGAAGCACAACGATTCAACCACAACTACATCGGCACCGAGCATCTGCTGCTGGGGCTCGTCCGAGAAGGTGACGGGGTTGCCGCGAAGGTTCTCGCAAACATGGGCGTCGAGCTGAACAAGGTGCGCTCGGCGGTCGAGTTCATCATTGGGCGCGGCGACCGCATGGTCATGGGAGAGATTGGTCTGACTCCCCGCGCCAAGAAGGTCATCGAGCTCGCGGTCGACGAGGCCCGCCGCCTGAACCACCATTACATCGGCACGGAGCATCTCCTGCTCGGTCTGGTGCGAGAAGGCGAGGGCATCGCCGCCGGTGTCCTGGAGAGCCTCGGCGTCAGCCTCGACAAAGTCCGCGCCCAGGTGATCCACGTCCTCAGCCAGAACACCACGTACTCTCAGCACGAGTCGCGGCAGGCGACCCGCACCCCGACGATCGATCAGATGGGAATCGACATGACCGCGCTGGCACGCGCCGGCAAGCTCGATCCCTGCATCGGTCGCCAGAAGGAGATCGAGCGGGTCGTCCAGATCTTGAGCCGGCGCACCAAGAACAATCCGGCGTTGATCGGCGAGCCGGGCGTTGGCAAGACGGCCATCGTCGAGGGCCTCGCCCAGCGGATTATCAATGGCGACGTTCCGGAAACCCTGTTGGGGAAGCGGCTGGTCACGCTCGACATCGGCGCGCTCGTCGCCGGGACGAAATATCGCGGCGAGTTCGAGGAGCGGCTGAAGAAGATCATCGAGGAGATTCGCACCGCCGGCAATTGCATGATGTTCATCGACGAGCTCCACACTCTCGTCGGCGCCGGCGCCGCCGAGGGTGCCGTCGACGCCGCGAACATTCTCAAGCCATCCCTCGCGCGCGGCGAGCTGCAGTGCATCGGCGCGACGACGCTGGACGAGTATCGAAAGTACATCGAGCGGGATGCAGCCCTCGAGCGCCGTTTCCAGCCGGTTCACGTGGACGAGCCGTCGGTCGAAGAGACCATCCAGATCTTGAAAGGTATCAAGGACCGCTACGAGGCGCACCATCGCCTTGAGATCACCGATGACGCTCTGAAGGCGGCTGCCGAGCTGGCTGCCCGCTACATCACCGACCGATTCCTCCCCGATAAGGCGATCGACCTGGTCGACGAGGCATCATCCCGGGTGCGCTTGCAGCGATCGGCGGCCCCGCCGACGCTGAAAGAAGCGCTGCGCGGCCTGGAGGCGGTCCAGCACGAGAAGGAGTCGGCCATCACCTCGCAACAATACGAGCAAGCTGCCGAGTTGCGCGACCGCGAAGTAAAGCTCCGTGAGAAGATCGACAAGATCGAAGCCGGCTGGCACGAGGAACAGGGGACCGAGCGGCCGAAGGTCACGGAGGAGAACATCGCCGAGATCGTGTCGATGTGGACCGGCATTCCCGTGACCCGCATCGCGATGGAAGAGTCGCAGCGGCTACTCCAGATGGAGGAGACGCTCCACAAGCGCGTCATCGGGCAGAACGAAGCGATCAACACCGTCGCCAAAGCCGTCCGTCGGGCGCGCGCCGGCCTGAAAGACCCGAAGCGGCCGATTGGCTCCTTCATCTTCCTGGGACCGACCGGCGTCGGCAAGACCGAGACGGCGCGTGCGTTGGCCGAGTTCCTCTTCGGCTCGGAAGAAAACATGATCAAGATCGACATGTCCGAGTTCATGGAGCGGCACTCAGTCGCGCGGCTGGTCGGCGCGCCCCCCGGTTACATCGGCTACGAAGAGGGCGGCCAGCTCACCGAAGCCGTCCGCCGCAAGTCGTATTCGGTCGTCTTACTGGACGAGATCGAGAAGGCCCACCCCGAGGTCTTCAACATGCTGCTCCAGATCATGGACGACGGTCGCCTGACCGACGCGAAGGGCCGCAAGGTCGACTTCCGCAACACGATCATCGTCATGACCTCGAACGTCGGCTCGGACCTGCTGAAGCGGGATACGTCGTTGGGATTCGCGGTGACCAAGGACGAGATCAAGTCGGAAGAGGACGGGTACCAGAAGCTCAAGGAGAAA
>DATLRG010000216.1:0-6482 GCA_035534795.1 Chloroflexota bacterium | reverse complement strand
CGCGCTGAGTGACCGGCCCGGGGATCCATCGGCCACTCTAAGCCTGGCAGTGGCGCTCGAGCGAATGGGCGACCTCGGGCCGGCCCTGGAGATGTACGAAGAAGCGCACCGCCTGCTGCCGGATCACGCGCCGGTGCTGGTGAGCCTGGTCGAGCTACAGCAGCGGATGGGTGATCTCGTCGCCGCGGCAACGTCGTTCGTCCGGTTAGCGGCGGTGTACGTCGATCAGGGGCAGCCGCGCCGCGCCGAGGAGATCGTGCGCCGCCTCGACGATTTGCCACCACCCGACTCCCACGCGCTGCATCACCTGGCAGACGTCGCCGAACGGGTTGGGAACGGCGAGATCCTCGGCATCGCGCGGGAGCGGCTCGCCTCGCTCGCTCCACCCAGCGCCCCAACCGCCGAAGCCGCGCCGAGTGAAGAAGATGCGGCGGCCATCCTGCTCCTGGCTCCGGACCTGCTCGCCGGGATTCCTCTATCGCAACTGGCGCAAGATGTGCCGGAGCCAGTCCAGACCTTGATCGCGGCGCTGGTCACGCGGGAGCATACCGGCCGTCCCAGCGATGGCGATCTGGCGCGCATGGCAGCGGAATGGTGCCCGCTGCCGGCCGAGTTGCTGCGCGTTGCCCCGGTCGAGCGGACGAACCTGGCGGTCGCCCTGTACGAATCCTCCACGCACTTGACGTCGCGGCGGTTGTCCGCGGCGCTGGACACGTGCTGGAGTGCGATCGGACTGGCAGCGGACTATCTGCCAGCTCAGGTCCAGCTCGCGCGTGTCGATCTGGCCGGTGGGGATGCCGCGGTGGCCGAATGGAGACTCAAGGCGGTCGCGGCGCTGTACGAGGCCGACGAGAAGTACAGCCAGGCCGCGGAGACCTGGGAAGAGATGGGACTGCTGATCCTGGGGCCCGAGGAGGTCGAGGCACACGTCGTCGATTTGCTGATCCGACACGGTGCGCCCTCGGAAGCGGTCACGGTGCTGCGCGGCGCGGCGAGCCGTTGCCTCGTCGAAGGTCGGATCGTGGACGCGGTGCAGTATCTCACGCGAGCGCTCGACATCTCCCCGGGCGCGGTCGCCCTCGGTCTGTGGCGGGCGCGCTTGCTCGTCGAGACGGGACGCGCGGACGAGGCGCTGCGCTGGGTCGAGAGGTCTCTCGAGTCGGCCGTGGGCCGGAGGATGCCGGCCGATCGTCGCCTGCTGGTAGCGCGAACGATCCTGGCGGCGCGAGCCGGACGCTGGTCCGCCGTCGACGGCGAATTCGACGAGTGGCGCCAGGACCCGATCGACGACGCCGCCCGGGTGCTGACCGACGCCGCTGCCTGGGGTGTGTTCCAGGGCGGCAGCGACCTGCTCTGGTACCTCGCCGGCGAGATTCTGCGGGTGACCGGCGAGGTCGAGGCTGCCGAGGACTGCTATCGCGCGGCCCTGAGCATGCCGGGCGCGCCGGTTGCCACGGTCCGGTTCGCGCTCGGGCGTCTGGCGACCGAGCGCCGTGATTGGCGGACCGCCGCGACGTGGTTCACGGAGTGCTTGGACGGGCTGCCGTCGCCAGGGGATTTCGGCCGCGGCGACGAGCTGCTCCGCTACCTGCTCCACGTGGCCGAGCACCTCCGTGACATCCCGCTCCGCATCCGCGCGCTGCGCGAGCTCGTCCAGTTGCATCCGTCTGAGCCGGATTGGCATCCCCAATTGGCAGAGTGCTTGTCGCTGATCGGGGACCGCGAGGGAGCACGCCGGCAGCTCCAGGGGCTTGCCGAGATTTTCGACCGCCTGGGCGATTCGGTTTGGGCGCTCGCGGCGGAGCACGCCGCGGCCTCCATGACCCCGCTCGACCCGGCCAGCCAGTTGCGCTTCGCCCAGCGCTGCCGCGGGCTCCAGTTCGGCGATGACGCCGTGGCGGCACTCGAGCGCGTCCTGGATCTGGAAGCGGCGACGGGAAGCGCCGCGTGCTCTCCGTCGGCATTGCGGCTGTTGATTGATCTCAGCCGTCCGAGCGAGCCGCGACGAGCGCTGGCCTACCTCGAGCGGCTGACGCGGGTCTGCCCGACTGACTGGGAGGCGCGGCGGGCTCTGGTGGCAGAGTACCTGGGGAGCGGACGCATCCGCTGGGCCCTGGGGGAGCTGCGGTCGCTCGCGTCAAACCTGGGTGAAGCCGGAAGATGGCCGGATGCCGCGTCGGCCCTGCGGGAAGCACTCGCCCTGGACCCGTGGAACGCTGACCTGATCGCAGAGGCGGCGCGCGCGCTCGCCGAGGCTGGTCAGAGCGACGCGGCGGCCAATCTGCTGCGGCGCCGACACCCGCCAGAGCCGGTCGATCCGGCGCCGGATCGGGCTAGCGCCGAACTCGATCGCTGGAGTGGCGCCCGGTGAATCAACTTCCCGCCGCGATCGAGACGGCTTTGGCTCGCGTGACGTTCTGGAGCGTCCTGGACATCGTCGTCGTCGCGGTCATCATTTACGGGCTGCTCAGCCTTTTCCGTGGTACCAGCGCGTTTTCGGCGCTCTACGGCATCGGTTTGTTGCTCCTGGCGGTTGCTATCGTCGGTAGCCTGCCCGGTCTGGTGATGCTCAACTGGCTGCTGAATAACCTCCTGCCCTTCCTGTCGATCGGGCTGCTGATCGTCTTCCAGCCGGAGCTGCGGCGGGCGATGGAGCGGATCGGGCGGGTCCGCGGACTGCTCAGCCGGCCGCTGGCCGCGGGCGATCACGAGAGCATCGAGCACGCGATCGGCGAGATCGCTCGGGCGTGCAGACGTCTGTCGGAGCGGCGGTACGGCGCCCTGATCGTGATCGAACGCGAGACCGGCCTGCACGAGTACACCGACACGGGCGTCCTCGTCGACGGGCTGGTGACGAGCGAGTTGCTCCTGACGCTGTTTTTCCCGAAGTCGCCGTTGCACGACGCCGCCGTCATCGTTCACGCCGATCGCGTCGTCGCGGCGGGCTGCGTGATGCCGTTATCGGAAAACTCGTTGGATTCGTCGATGGGGACCCGCCACCGTGCCGGCCTGGGAATCACCGAGCGGAGCGATGGGCTGTCGATCGTCGTTTCCGAGGAGACGGGCATCATCACGTTGATGAACAACGGGAGGATGGTCCGGAACCTGGACGAAGGGAAGCTACGAAAGGCGTTGGGTGTTCTGTGCATGCCGCCGACACCCCGGACGCTCCGGTGGTGGGCCCGACGCCAGTCGCCGCCGAAGGCGCCGGCCGCCTGACGATCCGAGGTATCTCAGCATGGTCTCTTTTCTGCGCAGCAATCTGGTCTGGATGCTGCTCTCACTGCTCCTTTCGACTGGACTCTGGGTCTTCGTGACCTTCAAGCTGGACCCGGAAGTCACGCATTTCTTGCCGAACATCCCGGTCCAGATCCAGGGGAAGCCGAACACGATGGTTGTCTCGTCCGAAACCACCTCGGTGCAGGTAGAGGTGAGCGCGTCCAGCGCCGTCTGGGCGCAGCTCACGCCCGATAAGCTCCACGCGACAGTCGATGCGTCGAAAGTGATCCCCGGCTCGCAAGAGGTGGACGTGAAAGTCGCCTCGACCGACCCGCGCGTTCGCGTGGAGTCCGTGGAACCTGGTCGCGTGTTTCTCAAGGTCGAGCCGCTACAGACCAAATCCGTTCCGGTCAAGGTCACGCTCAATGGGACCGTCCCTCTCGGATTCAAGTCGGGGACGGCGAAGGCGACCCCGGATCAGATCGCGGTGGTCGGGCCGGAGTCCCTGGTGAATCAGGTCACCTCGGTCGCGGTGGGTGTCAACCTTGACGGGGTCACGCACTCGATCGACGACACCTACCGGCCGGTACCCCTGGGCCTGAGTACGGCCGACGCGGCACGGATCACGATGAATCCAGGGCAGGTGCTGGTCGACCTACCGGTCACCCAGCAGATCCTGTACAAGTCACTGGCGGTGCAGGCCAACGTGGTCGGAAACCCCGCGCTCGGTTACCAGTTGGTCGGCGTGACGGTGGACCCACTGACGGTCACGCTCGTTGGAGACCCAGAAACCTTGAACCAGATGTCGACCGTCCTGACCCAGCCGATCGACGTGAGTGGCGCAGATGGCGATCGAGCCTTCGATACGAGCTTGATGCTCCCGGGGACCGTCGCCCTCGACCGCTCGCAAAGCATCGTCGTTCGCGTGCTGGTCAGCACGGTCAATGGGAGCAAGACGATGCTGGTGAGTCCGCAGGTGACCAACCTGGGTCCGAACTTGAGTTACACGATCAACCCGGGTGCGGTGAACGTGACCCTGTCCGGTCCCATCCCGATCTTGAACCGGATTCAGCCCGGCGATGTCCAGGTGGCGGTCGATGCCACCGGCATCATCAGCGGGACGCTGCCAGTGAACGTTCAGGTCAAAGGACCAGATCTGCTCAACGTGGTCAGCGTGCAGCCGCAGAGGGTCACGCTTACGGTAAAATGAAGCGACGGACGTGACATTTACTCTGAACCCCAATCCGGGAGGAGGTTCCGATGGTGAAACCGCTGGTAGCGCTCGTGGGTCGACCGAACGTGGGAAAATCCACCCTTTTCAACCGGATCGTCGGCGAGCGCGTTGCCATTATCGAGGACGTCGCGGGCACGACCCGCGATCGTTTGTACTACGATGCCGACTGGACGGGGCACGATTTCACCATCGTCGACACTGGCGGCCTCGAGATCCAGCCGGGGAGCGACCTGGCCACCCGGGTCCGCGATCAGGCGGAAGTCGCCATCGCCGAAGCCGACGTGATTCTGTACGTCGTGGACGTACGGCAGGGCGTGACCCCGGGCGACGCAGACGTGGCAAGTGTCTTACGGAAGAGCGAGAAGCCGTTGATCGTCGTGGCGAACAAGGCCGACACGGTCAAGCAGGAGTTCGACGCGGCCGAATTCTACCGACTGGGATTGACGCCGATTTTCGCGGTGTCCGCATTGCACGGCATGGGGACCGGCGACCTGCTGGACGCGGTGGTCGAGCGATTTGCGTCGGTGCCGCCCAGCGAGCCAGCGGAAGCCAAGGCTGGTGTGCGGGTTGCCCTCGTCGGCCGGCCAAACGTCGGGAAGTCATCGCTGCTGAACGCGATTGTTGGATTCGAGCGCGCCATCGTCACCGAAATTCCGGGGACCACGCGCGACGTGGTCGACACCCGACTCGAGATCGACGGCAAGCAGATGACGCTGTTGGACACGGCGGGGATGCGGCGGCGCGGGCAGATCGAGCCGGGCGTCGAGCGCTACAGCGTCCTGCGCACAGTGCGCGCGATCGAGCGCGCGGACGTGGTCGCCGTGATCATGGATGCACCCGAAGGCGTGACCGCTCAGGATACCCACCTGGCCGGGTTCGCCCGCGACGCCGCGAAGGGACTGATTCTCGTGGTCAACAAATGGGATCTCGTCCCGCGGACCGCGCAGGTGCGCGAGCAGTGGACGCTCCAGGCGCGTGAGGACATGAAGTTCGTTCCGTTCGCGCCGCTGGTGTTCGTTTCGGCCAAGCAGCGCTGGAACGTTGGCGAGGTGGTCTCGACGGTCTTCAAGATCGCCGATGAGCGCCAGAAACGCGTGCCCACGGCGACGCTCAACGAGCTACTCGCGGAAGCCGTTCACGTGCATGGACCGGGCGCTACCCGGGGCCGCACGTTCAAGATCTACTACGTCACGCAGGCGAGCGTCAACCCGCCGACGTTCGTCTTTTTCGTCAACGATGCGAATTTGATCCACTTTGCCTACCGGCGCTATCTCGAAAATCGGCTGCGTGAGGCATTTGGATTCGAGGGGACCGCGATCCGGCTGGTCTTCCGGACGCGGGTCGGGCAGCGCGCCGGGCAACGAGCATGATCGCTGCGAGCATTCTGGTCGTGATCGCCGGCTATCTGCTGGGGGCCATCCCCGTCGGCTTGCTCGTCGCGCGGTGGCGACGCGGCATCGACATCCGCCAGTTCGGGAGCGGTAGCACCGGCGCGACGAATATCCTGCGGACGCTGGGGTGGCAGGCGTCGGCGTTGGTTTTCGCGGGCGACCTGGCCAAGACCATGGTGCCGGTCCTGATCGCCTGGTTCCTGATTCGCTCGCCGCTGGTCGCCTCGGTCACGGGCGTCGCGGTCGTCGCCGGACACTGCTGGCCGGTGTACTGCCAGTGGAACGGCGGACGTGGTGTCACCAGCTCGCTCGCGGCGCTGCTGATCCTCCAGCCACTCGTCGCGGTTGGCTCGCTGCTCGTCGCGGGGGTCGTGATGGCTCGGTCGCGCTTCGTCTCCCTGGGTTCGTTGGCTGGCGTCGCCTTCGGGGCGATGGTGATGGCGGTCTTGATCGCGGACCGAACGGTGCCGCTGGGAGACCTGTTCTTTGTGATCGGGGCACCACTCGTCGTCTTCGTTCGGCACCGCGAGAACATCCTACGACTGCTCGCCGGCACCGAACGCAAAATTGGCCAGAAGGTCAACTCCAGTCAGAAGAAAGCAACGACAATTGGTCCAGGGTGAGCAGTCCAGGGATGT
>DATLRG010000215.1:0-2545 GCA_035534795.1 Chloroflexota bacterium | reverse complement strand
GTTTGGGACGGCAAGGCAGTAGCGAGGGAATCGAAGGCACTCTCGGGTGCGTTCTCCTCGGCCTCTCCGCCCACGCTCACCAGCCACAGCGTGGCGACCGCGACCACCACCCACAAGCGCGCCGCGCGCTCGGGCTCGGTCATGCGGGTCGCCTGCCACTGCCAGCCCCCTCGTTTGGTCAGTCTGAACCCGCGTTCGATCCACAACCGCAGCCCGTACCAACACGGATCGCCGGATTCGGGCGCCAGATCGGTGAGGATCAGCCAGGGATCTGTGGGGCCCTCCTCCCAGCGAGCGAGCAGCGTGCAGGCGAGACGACACGCGGGGGTCTTGAAGGCGGTGCCCCTGCCGCACCAACTGGTGCCCGTCTGGGGGACAAAGGTACTCAAGGACACGAAACGCGCCGTGCCGGCCGGTCGAAAGGTGCCGCCTTTGTTGATCCGCAGGAACGGATGCCAGCCCAAGCGGACGATCCGGCGAAAGAGCCAGCGCGCAGAGAGACCGCGATCGGCCAGAGCCAGGACCGTCCAGGTGGGCGGGACGGCCGGACGCAGCAGACGCAGCATCCGCAACCATTCCCGGCGCCAGGCGCGTTTCTCGCTGGCCGCCAGGATCGTCCAGGCGACCGGGATCGCGCAGCCGCGATAGACGACGCTGATCGCCAGCACGACGAAGCGCTCGCCCAAGGTCGTGGCGTCGAGCGCCAGGGCCAACTGCGTCCCGTGCCAGCGGCTCAGAATCCAGCGCAGCAGCGGGACGAAGCAGGTCTCGACCACGATGTCTCGGCGTTTCTCGCCCGCTTTGGCGTCGGCTTCCCAACAAAACTCCCGCAGTTGCTGGCGCACGGTGTTGGACTTCTGATCCAACGCGACGGCCAGGAAAGCGGCGACGGCGGTGATCGCGCAGGAACGGGCGAAGAGCATGCCCAGACTGAACACGGCCAGGACCGTCGCCTGGGGTTTGCTCAAGTGGGGCAGTGCTTCCTGCACCATGGCGGTCCATTCCTGATGGTATACTGCGATCTGGCGAGACATCCTGCTCCTCCGCGGTTTTCTGGGTTGGTGGAGAGTCCCAGAATGCCGCGTGGAGCAGTGTCTTGCCAAGCCTCCCGCGTCTCACCATTCCCACCTGAATCCCTCGCGCTCAAAATACCTACCCTTAGAAAGGACGAGGGGGTGAGGCCGCCTTTAACCTTTCTTTAACCTCTCATCGCTTGCGTTGCCGCCCGTCCGTTCGCTATGATGGCTCTACGCACCGCGGTGTCCCGTCATGGCGGGGGTTCGGGGGTGTCCTTCGAAAATCCCCTTCTCCGGCAGGAGGTGGCCGCGGACCAAAACCGAGATGATCCCTCGATCATACAGCGGTGGCCGCTGGGAGGGGTACAATGGGACGATGGACGAACGGGCGGACGATCGCTCTGGCTATCGCGACGGTCGCCGCGCTGGTCCTGCTGCTAGCGCCGGCCGAGGCGACCAACGATCTGTCGGTTGGCGGCGGAGCGACGGTCACCGCCGATTGGCTGAACCTGCGCGGCGGGCCGGGACTGGAAAACCCGATCGTCGACGAGCTCTCCTACGGGACCAGTCTGCACGTGCTCGGCGGACCCATCGCCGACGTCTGGTGGCGCGTCTCCGACGGCACGCGCGTCGGCTACGTCTCCGGCGACTGGCTCGCTCCCGCGGCGGTGTCGGTCGACCAGCCGACCTTCGATCTCGACCTCTCGCTGCCGTATCACGCTCAGTTGACCTCGGTCTGGTGCGACCCGGCCGACTTGCAGAGCTGGATCGAGCTGGACCAGGGGCAGTCGCTCGGCGCGAGCTACGGCGCTCAGCAGAGCTTCTGGAACTGGGAGCTCGGCCACAACGACGGCTTCACCGTGGAGCAGTGGGATGCGTCTCCCTTCGCGGTGGCGTCGGCTGCTCACCACTGGCTGCCGGGTCGCGGCTTCAACCACTTCGTCTACGACGATCCGCTGGCCGCGACGGCGACCGTCGCCTGGCTCCTGGCGAACCCGAAGTATCACGAGCCATCGGTGGCGACGATCTGGTGGGGCGATCACTACGTCCTGGTGCGGGGGGTCCGCGCGACCGCCAACCCGTACCTCGACAACGGTCAGGCGAAGATTCTCGGCGTCTACGTGATGGACCCGAACCGGGGCCGGCCATCCTGGCTGGGTGAAGACCGCTACATCCCGATCGACGCCTGGGTCACCCGCTACCTGACGCCGGTGAGCTACCGGACGCCCGGCTCGGGCATCCCGGGCGACGTCTGGCAGGGCAAGTATGTGATGATCCAACGCGACTGGACCAACACCGGTCCAACACCGCAAGGCCGCGTCGACGCCACGCCGCGGTCGTACCTGAACGCGGGAGGGTGAAACTAAAGTAAAGCCATGATGAAATCCGCAGAAGCGGTGTGGTAGGCTGAACGGGAAATCGGCTGAGGATGAGAACTGGGGATGGATGACATTGGGACCCTCCTCACGCGGTGGGACGTGGATGAGCGCACGGTGCGCGAACGGATGTATCGGGCGCCGTCACCGCGC
>DATLRG010000214.1:0-10397 GCA_035534795.1 Chloroflexota bacterium | reverse complement strand
ATTTTTCCACCAGCCAACTCCAAAATACTCCCCAAATGGCCTTGATTCAGGTGCCCGCCAATTCCAGCACCCCCACCCCCAGCGGCGGCCGCCCGATGCTGATGTACGTGAAGCCAAGCGTCGCCAGCCGCTCCGGCTCGTACAGGTTGCGCCCATCCACGATGATTGGATGGGCCATGCTCTCGCGAATCCGCGGCAGGTCCAATTGTTTGAACTCGTTCCACTCGGTCAGAATCACCAGCGCGTCCGCATCCAATGCCACGTCGTACGGCGTCGTGCCGAACCTGGCCTTGGGGAGCAATTTCTCCGCGTTGCGCATGGCGACGGGATCGAAGGCCGTGACCGTGGCGCCTTCGTTCAGCAGCTGGCGGATCACGGTGAGGGAAGGCGCATCGCGCATGTCATCGGTATTCGGCTTGAACGACAGCCCGAGCACGCCGATGCGTTGATTTGCCAGCGAGCCGCCGAGCGCTTCGCGGATCCGCTGTACCAGGCGACGGCGCTGGTCGCGGTTGATGTCCATCACCGCTCGCAGCAACTGCGGGTGACAGCCGTTCGCCGCCGCCATGTACTCCAGCGCCAGCACATCTTTCGGGAAGCACGACCCGCCCCACCCCAGACCCGCGTCCAGGAACGCCTCGCCAATGCGGCGATCCAGCCCCATTCCGCGGGAGACTTCTTTTACATTCGCGCCGAGCTTCTCACAGATGGCGGCGATCTCGTTGATGAAGGAGATCTTCGCGGCCAGGAACGAGTTTGACGCGTACTTGATCATCTCGGCCGTGTGCAGATCGGTGATCAGGATCGGCGCCTTGAGCGACTGGTACAGTTGAGCCACGCGCTCGGCCGCCGCGCGATCGGACGCGCCGAGGATGATCCGGTCGGGATTGAGGCAGTCGTGAAGCGCCGTCCCCTCGCGCAGGAACTCGGGATTGGACACGACGCTGAACGGGATCTCGGACACCTGATGGCGAGCGACGATGTCGGCGACGAGGTCCCCTGCTCCCACGGGAACCGTGCTCTTGTTCACAATGATCAGCGGGCGACGCATGGCGCGAGCGACCGCGGCGGCTGCCTCGCGCAGGTGCAGGAGGTCGGCTCCGCCGTCCAGATCCGGCGGCGTATCCACTGCGATGAAGGCAAACTCCGCGTCGGCAAGGGCTTCGTCGTAGTTGACAGTGAACCGGAGGCGACCGGCATCCTGGTTGCGGGCCACCAGCTCCTCGAGGCCCGGCTCGTAGATCGGCAGCACGCCGCGGCGCAGGTTCGCCACCTTCTCTTGATTCACGTCGAGGCAGACGACCGAGTTGCCCAGGTCGGCGAAGCTGGCACCGGTCGTCAGACCGACGTACCCCGCGCCGCCAATGACGCAAATGTTCGCCATGCTACGGTCCCACCTTCACCTCAGAAGTCGCCGGGTCCCGCAGCGCGAGCTCGGCGACTCGATTTCCCATCCGAATGCTGTAGTTCTGTCCCCGATCCTGGGGGTACACCTGGAACATGTTGGCCAGAAACAGGCCAGGAATTGGCGTCTCATGCGGGGGAATGTGGTGGTGGTAATCCACCGTCACGATCGGCTGGGCGAAGGGAGTCTTGAACACCCACGCGTCTTTCACCCAGGAGGGATCGAACGACGGGTTGATCTTCGCCAGGTGCGGCAGGTACCAGTCCAACACCTCCTGGTCGCTCATCGTGAAACGTCGGTCCAAAATCGGGACGTAATTGCCCAGGTACATCAATCTCTGGCCACCATAATCTTCCAGCGGCATGAAGTTGCCGTGATCCACGGCCACCAGGAACGGAAAACCCGGGTCGTTGACGCTGAGCCAGTACACGTCGCTGAGCTTGCGGTCGAGCGAGAGCACGACGCAGTGCGCTCCCAGAAAATCGCCCCAATCATACTGATTGCGATACGCCTCGGGAAGACCCGCTGTAACCTTCATGAAGAGACGGGTCGGCAGCGTGCAGATCACTCGGTCAAACTCGAGGGCGCTCCCACCGACCACCACCCGCACCCGGCCGTTCGCGGCGGCCTCGATCCGCTCGGCCGCCTGGCCGGTCCGCACGTCTCCGCCCAGCGCCTGCACGCGGTCGTACAGCGCAATGTACAGTTGGTGGAAACCACCGCGGAGGTAGCCAAGCGCCAGGCTTCGGCAATACACCCGCGACCAGAGCCAGGGCATCGCAATCTCGCGGTAGTGCTCGCCAAACTTCGACTCGAGCAATGGCCGCCAAACGACTTCATACGTCTGCTGGCCCATCCACTTCTCGATCCACTCCACCGCGGTCTGCCCCTCGAACCGGCGGTAGTTCGGGTAGAGCTTGAGGTACGCCATGCCGAGAAAGAACCGCAGGCGATCCACGATCGGGAGGGACGAGAAGGTGAGCAGGCGGACCGGGTCCATCTGGCGGATCTGGCCGCCGACCAGGTTCGCCGTGCTCGCCTGTTTCCAGACCAGCTTCTCTCCGAGTCCGAGTTCCTCGATCAAGGCAGTAATCACGCGGTCCGAGCGGAACAGGTGGTGATAAAACTTCTCGAGGTGCGCGCCGCCCACCGGGAACGACGCGGCCAACCCGCCGACGACCTGCTCTTTCTCCAGCACCGTGACCCGCGCGCCGGCTTGCGACAGGCGCAACGCGACCGACAGTCCCAGCGCCCCGCCCCCGAGGACTCCGACGTTCAATGGTTGACCGTTCATTTGACTACTGTAACCCTCTGACCTAAGCTTCGCAAGGACAGATTCGCGCGCCAGAGGTAGAAAAAGCCGAGGAGTGTGACCGGGATCAGCAGCGTCGCGTGGAGCACCAGCACGTAGCCCGCTGCCTGACCCGGGATGGCACCGAACAGGCGCAGGCTGGCGAGCGCGCCGAAATCGAACGTGCCGACGTAACCCGGCGCCGCGGGCACCATCGCTCCGAGGTTCGCCACCGCCGCGGTCAGCATGTACGCCGGGAATCCCAGGCTCAACCCGAAGCCCAGCGCCACCACGAAGTACATCGTCGACTCGCAAAGCCAGGCACCAAGCGAGAGCAAGAGGATCACGGCGGAGAGGCGCCCGCTCTGCAGGCAGTCAAGTCCTTGCAGAAAGCGGTCGGTCAGAGCAGCGACCTTCCCTTCCAACGACGACGGCAGCAACCGCTCCAGTCGCTCGATCAGCCCGACGGCTCGCGTGCGCGACGAACCGACCACGAACAAGGCGATCAGCACGCCGACGAACAGCACTGCTGCGATCCGAAAAATCGCGGCGATCTGCACGTCCAGCGGCACCGCCAGCCCGACGATGCCGACGAAGATCAGCATCGCGATGCCGTCGAACAGGCGCTCGACGACGATCGTGCCGATGGTCGTCGTCTTCGGTACGTCTTCCTGCTCCGCCAGGACGTACGCACGCACCAGCTCGCCCAGTCGCGCCGGCAACACGTCATTCGCCATGTAGCCGATGACGACGACCGGAAACAGCCGGCGCGAGGCGATCGGCTTGATCGGACGCAAGAGGAAGTGCCATCGAACGGCCCGCAGCCAGACACCCGCGAAATAGGCGACCAGCGCGGGAATCAAAAACAGGTAGTTCGCCTGCCCGAGCGACTCGACCATCGCCCCGAAGCTCCCAACCAGGCGCGCCGCCCACGCCAGGAAAAACAGGCTGACCAGGACTCCGACCACCAGCCGCCAGTGCTGGCGAACCCGACGTAGCGCGACCGCCTGAGAATGCATACCCCTCTCCGACCGGCGTACAGGTGCAGCTTCTCAATTCTAGCCGACGCGCGGCCTACTCTCAAGGGAGCGTTCGGGGGATGCCGATCCTGCTATCGCCCTCTCACACGGGCTGGCACGTGCCGTGCGAGCCTCGCACCGTGCGACCGGTCGTGGACGGAAACCGGCCGTCAGCGCGGACGGGAGATGGGGCGGTTGACGACGACACCATCCGCGGGGCGCGGAAACGGCGTTCGACGGGTGATTCCGCTCGTCGCCGCGCTGATTCTGCTCCTCGGCTTCGCGTTCACTGCCCGGGGCGATCATCCCTTCCCGCGGCCTCACCGGCGGCTCGCGATCGCACCGGCCCCTCCACCGCGGCCATGCGCCGTCGATCCCGCCCGACGACCGGTCCCGCGGGCCCCCGATGGGCAGCCACTCGACTACTGGCACACCTGCGGGACGCAGATCGTCGACCGGACCGGGCGTGAGGTCCACATCGCCGGCGTCGCCTGGTCGGGCATGGAGCTGGCGGGCGGAGCGACCCAGGGCCTCGATCGGCGGGACTACGGGGCGATTCTCGAGGACGTCAAAGCGCTCGGCTACAACGTCGTGCGGGTCCCCTTCAACAGCGAAAGCATTCAGGCTGGCTCCATGCCATCGGGCATCAACTACCAGGCAAATCCAGACCTGCGCGGTTTGTCCAGCCTCGAAGTCCTCGATCGCATTGTCGCCGAGTGCGGGCGCCTCGGACTGAAGGTCATCCTCGACCATCATCGCATCGACCCATGGGACGTCCCCGCGCTCTGGTACGATCAATCGTACAGCCAGGCACAATGGATTGCCGACTGGCGACGGCTGGCGGAGCGCTACAGTGGAAACGACACGGTCGTCGGCTTCGACCTGCAGAACGAGCCGTACGCCGCTACCTGGGGCGACGGAAACCCGGCGACCGATTGGCGGCTCGCGGCGACGCTGGCCGGGAACGCGGTCCTCGCGGTCAATCCACGGCTGCTCCTCTTCGTCCAGGGCATTGGCAAGCACCAGGGTGTCGACTACTGGTACGGCGGCGAATTGCAGGATGTCGCTCGCGCGCCGATCCACTTCGCCGTACCGGGGCGACTGGTCTACAGTCCGCACGAGTACGGCCCTTCTGTCTACCCGCAGGGCTGGTTCTACGCGCCAGACTTCCCCAGCAATCTGCCGGCGATCTGGGACCTCCACTGGGCCTTTATCGCCGAGCGTGGCCTGGCCCCGGTCGTCGTCGGCGAGATGGGCGCACCGCAAACGGGCTACGGCGTCGGCGGCACCTGGCAGCGGACGCTCCTGTCGTTCCTCGAGCGGCGCGACATCGGCTTCATCGCCTGGGCCTTGAATCCGGACTCATCCGACACCGGCAGCGTCTTCGAGGGAGACTGGCAGACCGTGAACGCCGCGCGCCAGGCGCTCTACGCGCCGTACCTGTCCAGGGGAACAGGCGGGGAGTTGGGGAGCGGGGGCTAGACTAGCGAAGCTTCGCCTCAAACCATCGAGCGGATGATCGTGCTGCACGATCGTTCGGTGCGCAGGGAGAATGGCCGGCGAAAGGGGGATGCGCGATGACCACAATCAACGACCTCCTGCGCGAGCACGTGACGTTGGATATCGAGTGCCTCGACCGTCTGTACCTCGATGGCTCTGTGCCGACCCTCCAGGTGCCCGGCCAATTGGTGACCTTTCTGACCCAGCACCGCGGGAACACCATCCCGTCCCCGGTGCTCTTGCAGCGGATGACCGTGGACTTCGTGCGGGCGGTCCGGGCCTTTGCGACGGAGCACCAGATCCCGCTCATCCTCTTTGAGCATGGGGTCCGCCAGGATGACGTCGCGGCCGCGTATCGGGAGGCGTTCTCCGCGTCCGACGGGGTCGTCTTCATCGGCGTCGCCCAGGAGAAGGCGCAGGCATTCAAGGCCAGCAAGCGGACGGACGGGAAGAAAGTCGGCTTCGACTACTCGCGCCAGGCCGTGTTCGTCAACTACTATTACTTCTACCTCCAGGATACGGACTTCGGTCCGGCCTTTCTCAAGGTCTGCTCCTACGCGCCGTTTGGGATCAAGATTGATCTCAATGGTCATGAGTGGGCCCAGCGCCAACTCGCTCAAGCCGGCGTCGCCTTCGATGCGCTCGACAATGGGTTCCTCTCCTGGACGGACCCCGCGCAGGTGCAAGCCGTCTGTGATCGCCTGGGGGGTGTCCGAGATTCAGGCGTTCTTCGCCAAGTGGCTGAGCCGCCTCCCGCTGCCCCTCACGACTGCCGATCGCCAGGCGGGCTACGACTACCGCCTCGCGATCTGGCAGATGGAGGTCAGCCGGACCCAGGTGTTCGCTGAGCCCACCCAGGGGCGGGCGTTCTTCGAGGAGGTCATGCGCGAGAACCTCGATCTGGGGCGGCCGGATCGGATCCCACTGCTCTTCGAGCGACGGGTCCAGAAGAACACCCCGGGCCTGTCGCGGACGCGGGTCCTGCAAGAGGGGGTCGCGCCGAGCCTCCACGTCGAGTACAAGCACTGCCACGTCAAGCAGTATTTCAAGGAAGGCCGCGCTTTGCGCACCGAGACCACGATCAACGATCCCACAGACCTGCGCGTGCGCAAAGACATCACCAACCTGCCATAGCTGCGGCAAATCGGGCGGGCGGTCAATCGACGTCTCTTGGACGTCCAACGGGTGAGCCAAGACTGCACGCTCTCGCAGGAGAGTGTGAACCGGCTGGTGCAATCCACCGTCACCGACGACGGGCAACGCGCGCCGGGGCTGCGCTTCGGGGACACCCGGGTGATGGCCCTGCTGGCGCGCTGATCTTGTTTGTGCATCTGCCGAGTGGTCTCACCCATCGCGCCTTGCGGGAGCGGGTCGCGGGCTATCTGGGAGTGGACCTGGCCGCCTACCGCCCGGGCAAGATGACCTACGATCTGCGACGGCTGCGCCTGAAGGGTCGCCTCTGGCGCGTGCCCCAAACCCAGCGCTACGTGGTCACGCCCTACGGCTATCGCGTCGCCCTGTTCTTCACCAAACTCAATGCGCGCGTCTTCCGCACGACCTTCGCCGCCATGGATCCATCCGAGCAGATCCCGCGGCCACTCGCCGACGCCTTCGCCGAGGTCGACCGCCAGATTGACGCGATCCTCGACGATGCCAAACTGGAGAAGGCCGCCTGAAACTTGACTCCTTCGCGAAGATTCCGCCATATGAAGATGTCTAGTCCGGACGGACGGTGCCTGTACCCCAGTTCCTGACGCTGGTCGCCGGCGGAGGCTTCTGGTCGCGGCCAGAACGCGGAAGCGCCCACCGGTACGGTTGTTGCGTGGCGGTGGCCAGGGGACTTGATGCCGTCCGTCCTGGCGAATGTTTTCGTCCTGTTCGTGCTGGCGGAGGTCGGCGCGGCGTTGGCCATGCGACTCAAGCAGCCAACGGTCGCCGGCCAGATCATCGCCGGTCTCCTGATCGGGCCCGTGTTCGCGGCGATGGAGCCCCATCCGGGTGCCACGGCCGCCGCGGTTCAGACGGTCGACGCGTTGCTTAGCAACCTCGGCGCCGTGATCCTGTTGCTCACGGTCGGGCTCGAGTTCCGGGTGAGGCAGTTGGTGCGGGTAGCCCGTCGCGCCGCGCTCATCAGCGGCCTCGGCCTGACGATTCCTACGCTCTCCGTGCTCGTCTTCGTGCATGCGGAGGGCTACGCGGTGGGGCCGGCGTTGCTGGCCGGCCTCGCCCTGGCGACAAGCAGCATCGCGGTCACCAGCGCCGTGCTCGAAGACCTCGGGTGCCTCGCCACCGAGGAGGCCCAGATGATCATCGACATCGCCCTCCTGGACGACCTGATCTGCGTCGTCACCGCGAGCATCCTCGACCGGTTCGCGCTTTTGACCGGGTGGTCCCCACTCGGGCTGGCCCTTTTCCTAGGAGAGATCGTCGCGACGGGTGTGCTGTTGACCACCGTGGGGGGCCGCATGCTCGCTCGAGTGCGACCTCTGATCGCGCACCTCCACCTGCGTCGCGCCAGCCTGACGATCACGCTCGCCGGTGCGCTGGGGCTTGCCGCCCTCGCGGCCGCCGTGGGCTTGCCGGCCATCCTCGGCGCGTTCCTGGCCGGGCTGACGATCGCCGAGGCTGGGCTAGGGGAGGAGGTGAACCGCGAGCTGGGACCGATCTACGTCTTCCTGGTGCCCTTCTTCTTCGTCATCGCCGGTGCCCAGGTGACCGTTCCTCAGCTTCTCAACCCCAAAGACGTCGCCCTCGTCGGGGGTGTCCTGGTGCTCGCCATCGTCTCGAAGCTGGTCGCCTGCGGCGCCGGCGCCTGGGGGCTGGGCAAGCGTGAAGCGCTGATCGTCGCGGTGGGCATGGTGCCGCGGGGGTCCACCGGCCTGATCATCATCAGCATCGGGCGGGCGTTCGGGGTCCTCGCTCCGCACTTGTTCGATCTGGTGGTGCTCGTCATCCTCGCGACGATGATCATCGGATCGCTGGGCCTGAAAGCCGTGTTCCGCGCGTGCCCGCTGCCTCCCGCCTGGCAGAGGTAGGGTCGCGCCGTATCAGACAGGTCTTCCGGGAGGCAGTCGATGTTTCAGCGGATTCTCGTGGGGATCGACGGCAGCACAGTCTCCCGCCACGCGCTGCAGACGGCGGTCCAGTTAGCGAAGGCCCTGAACTCCCGCGTGCGCATCGTCCACGTGATCGATCTGGGCCCACTGTACGAGGCGGCAGCGAGTGGGGTTGACGTCTCGGACGTCGAGAGGACGATGGTCCAGGACGGACGGAACCTCCTCGCGCAGGCACAGGACGTGGCGCGGCAAGGGTCGGTGACCAGCGAAACTGCTCTCCTCCCGATCTACGGAACGCGGATCATCGACACGATCGTCGACGACGCCAAGCAGTGGACGGCTGACCTGATCGTTCTGGGAACGCACGGTCGCCACGGTCTCGGCCGCCTAATCCTCGGCAGTGTTGCCGAGGGCGTTGCGCGAAGCTCTCCCATCCCGGTCCTGCTCGTGCGCGGACCGGCTCACGGTCCGTGAGCCTTGCTGGGCGGTAGGCCGGCGCAGATCGCGGAAAGGTTTCGCGCCGCTGCAGGCCCCCACAGCAACAGGCGGCTCACCGGCACGATCCGCGTGAAGTCCACCAAACCTTCGCCGACGTGGTCGGGCGACGGAACGATGGGGAAGTACTCTATCGCCTGTGCCTAGCGTACCGCAAGGATTGCCGCGGGAACGACGACGATGTCGCCAAGCGCCCAGTCCTGCCGCGGCGGAGCGTAGAATCGGCTCGGTTGGTCCAGTACCCCCATCGCAGCGGACGAGCGGAGGTCAGTCGGAATTGTCACAACTCCGCGGTCGCGCGTGGTCGTCGTGAAGGCTCGCGTTGCGATCCTCCGGCACTCTCTGCATTGAGTATCTGCATCATAAGTCTGCAGTTCCCAGGCGTCAACCGAGCAATTCGCGCGACATTGCGCTCACGCCACCGGCCAGACTCGCGACGGGCTTTTCGGGAAGATCGCCTTCAGAATCACCCGCGCGTCGTTGTTGGGAACCTGGCAATCCGAGAAGGCGTGCTGCAGCTCGTCCAGGCTGCGGTAGCCGAACAGCAGTTGCAGGAAGGTGAGGTCGGGGAAACGCGCGTCGCTGATCTCGGCCGACGTCTGCTTCCAGTCGTCGACTCCGGTAAGCCTGCCGCGTTCGAACGTTAGCCGTACGCCACTCCGGTAGAAACCGATTTTCACCTCGCCGCTGTGTCCAACTGCCACCGAGCGCTCCAGCCGTCGCTCGAGCGCGGGCGCGACCAGGCGCAGGAAGTCGGAGACCTCGGCGACCCGCAGATACCACGCGTACGGCGGGTAGGTGCGGGGGAGACGGTTGCCCAGAACGTCGTAGGCCGGGTGCTCCGGTCCCAGGCTGAGGTCGAACGCCCCGAACTCTCCCTGACCGGTCTGCCGCGCGTAGTCCTCGCCAATCGCCTCCAGGTAGCGCACGACGCTGGGCGTCACCGCGAGCCAGGAGACGCCCGAGGCCAGCTCGTAGTCGGTCAAGAAGATCGATCGATCGCGCACCAGCAGCGGACGATGGGCGAGGTAGCCAACCGGCTTGCCATCAGCGGTCTCCACGACGCAGAGCTGATGCCGGCAGCCGTTCGCAGCACTGCGACCGCGAAGCTCGTACGTCCAGATCGCCTCGTTCCGCGCGCACGTCACCAGGTACCGCTGCGCAGCCGCGTCGTAAATCGTGGCGATGAACCGCAGGTCGGCGTTGGTCGCGGGACGCACACGATACGGATCCGTCTCCCCTTCCTTGAGCCGGGGCACGTCGGACTTCTCGCCGATGCGGCCGCCGTGCAGCGTCAGGGCCATCTCGTAGCCGAACTGGCGATAGAAGTACGGGATGCCGGTGATCGACTGGACCTTCTCGCCGCGTTCGGCGCTCCAGCGGTGAATCTCGTCGAACTGGGTCCTGACCAGACCGCGCTGCCGATACGGCGGCAGCGTGCCGACCAGTTCCGGACGCCCTACTCCGAAGGGAATCCCGTCATAGGACCAGGTCTGCGAGATCAGGTTCAGCGACGACACGATGGCGCCGGTCCTAGTATCCTCGACGATCGTGACGTCGTCGAGATGGACCGTCGGATGCGGTTGGGAAAGGAGGTCGCGCGTCCACGCCGTGATGCCCGCGTCGGGCTC
>DATLRG010000213.1:0-4180 GCA_035534795.1 Chloroflexota bacterium | reverse complement strand
CGTTCCAGATCGCGCAGCTCGGCGCCGTGGTGATGGGCCAGCGCCAGCGCGTCCGGCGGAGAGTCGGTGGGCCAGACCGTCTCCGTGGTCAACCGATCCGTGTGCTCCTGCAGTGCCCCGGTCAGGTCGTGCAGCTGCTCGAAGGTCATTCCCAGCAGTAAGGCCCGTCGGACGGCATCGCGGCGCGGTCGAGCTGCCGGGTCCTCTCTGGGAACATCGTCGTAGAGCCAGGCCCGGAATTGCTCGTCGAAGGCGATAGAGGATTGGAGGTCGTCCCAGACCTCGAAACCGGGGGGCAGCCCGGCCTCGATCGGGAAGGTGCGCAGCAGCGTGCCGGCGAAGGCGTGGATGGTCTGGATCGTTGCCAGATCGACCTCGCCGGCGGCACTCACGCAGTGCGCCCGGGCGGACTCGTCCAGCGTGGTATCGCGGCCAGCCTGCTCCAAGTCGCGGCGCACCCGGTCGCGTAGCTCCGCTGCCGCGGCCTCGGTGAAGGTGATCGCGGCGAGTCGCTCCATCGAGACACGCCCAGCCGCGACGAGCGCGACGATGCGTGAGACGAGGGCCGTGGTCTTGCCGGTACCGGCGCCGGCCTCGACGAAGAAGGTGCGGTCGTGCTCCGTCCGCAGCCGCGCGCGAGCCGCCTCGTCAATGGGGGCCGGAGCGGGCGGGTCGCCCTGCGTGGGCGAGACGGTGACCGGGAGATGCGGCGGTGCCGTGGCCTCGATGCCCGGCAACGACGGAGCCGACCACGGCACCGCGGACGTCTCGCCCGCCCCGGTCACCGCCGCGTCGTCGCGTCCACTGACCGTCTCACCCGTGCTCTGGGTCGCCCTGTCGCCGGTCATCCCGGATTCCCTCCTGCCGACTCATGGTCCTCACCTCCCAACCCCCCATCCATCGACAGTTGCCGGTGGAGCGCCGCGAGCGGGT
Organism: Chloroflexota bacterium; assembly: GCA_035534795.1. Lineage (GTDB taxonomy): Bacteria > Chloroflexota > UBA6077 > FW602-bin22 > CADDYW01 > JAJPKB01. Next base: position 3,247 of record DATLRG010000213.1, on the reverse strand, counting down.
CATCCTGCTTCCGGCGCCAGGTCCCGTCGCGCCGGGCGGGACAGACGCGCTCGTAGTCGCAGAAGCGGCAGTTGTCGAAGCCACGCTCGCCCAGCGCGCCCGGTACCTGGGGGAAGGCGCCGCCACGGACTCCTCGCGCGATGATCCCCAACACCTCGTCGAGGCGCCGCTCCGCGGCGCGTTCGTCGCCACCCATTTCCTGCCGCTTGAACTCGCCCCGGCTCGAGATGAACCAGAACGCACTGCGTACGCTGGTCAGGTTGGGAAAATTCAATTGAACGACGCGACTGTAGAGCGCCAGTTGGACGTGCCGACCGGCCGCGACGGGATCTTTGCCCAGATTCGCGTACGGCGCCGCCGAGCCGGTCTTGTAATCGAAGACGAAGGCGCGGCCGGCCGCCTCGTCGATGTCGACGCGGTCGACAACTCCGGCGAAACGCAGCGGCCGGCGGTCCAGACCGGGCGACAGCTCGACGTCGAGTGAAGGCCAGGAGTCGCCGGTCGCCAGGCCGAACGGCTTTTCGAAGTAGACGGGCGTCAGATGCTGGACCAGTCGCCACTCCTCGTCGGCGGCGAGGAAGGCGCGCAGGTCGGCCAGGATCGCGCTCTTCGCGTTTTCCCAGGCCAGGGGATGGCCGGTGACACCGCGCTGCGCCGAGTCGTCGAACTCCTGGACGGCGAGTTGCTCGATCAGCGCGGTGTCGCTCAGGAGATAGCGCTGAGCGGCACGTGGCCGTTGCTGTTTCGCGAGCTCACGGAAGAACTGCTTCAGCACCTTGTGAATCAGCGAGCCGCGCTCCAGGGGGTCGATCGTCCAGCTTTCCTCCGGTCGCTCGGTCGGTTCGACGCCGACGACACGCTCGAGAAAGTAGCGAAAACCGCAGGTTGCCCAGGTCTGGACCGCCGACGCCGAAACCACGTGGCCCCCGTCGAAGATGCTCGCCAGGCGCCGCGAGGACGTCGCCATCTCCGACACGTTGCCGTCGAAGCGGGTCAACGCCGCCGAACGGCGCTCGCGATCCAGGCCCAGGGCTCGGCCGAGGGGAAGGTCGGAGCGCGCGGCCATCGGGTGCAGCTGCAGCGGCCGGTCGGCGCGCACCCAGGCAGCGGCCTGCTGCAGTCGACGGTCCTCGAGGTCAGCGGGCGCGACCGCGCGAGAGACACCGTGCCGTGCCGAGCGCACGACCCGCAGCCATGGATGCTTCGCCGGATCGAGCGCGGCGAATTCGGATGCGCCGAGGTGCTTCTCGAAGCGGCGCTCGACGACTTCGAAAAGCCACCGCGACGGAAACGCGGCACGGTTGCCGTCGGACTCCGGCGCGCAGAGCGTCACCGCTCCGCCATCGGCCGTGGCAAGTGCGATGAGGAAGTCCTGGCGCTCGCGAGCGCGCTGGCGGGACCGGCGACCGAGCGGATCAACCGCACCGACGGGAAAAAATGGGTCGGCCGGCGGCGATGGCGGGAAATTCCCTTCCAGCATGCCGAGCAGGTAGACGCGCTCGAAGGCGAGTCCGGCGACAGCACCGACCGGCTCGACCAGGACTCCCACGCCGAGGCGTCCGGTTGGAAGACGTTCCGATTCGAGCGCGGCTTCCAGTGCCGCGAGGAACGACGCCAGGTTTGGCCCGGCCTCGCTCTCGATCAGGTCCGCGACGCGCAAACTTTCGAGTTGACTCTCGACCGCCAGGGCGAACTGTCGCTCGACCTCGGGCCATTGCCCCGGCGCACCCACGAAGTGGTCCCGCAGGAGACGCGCCCAATCGACGAACTCCGTCCAGGCAGAACCATCTCGAGGGGGCTCCAGCGCCTGGCGCAGAATCCGCACGAACGACGCCACGACTCGCGCGTCAGCAGCACGGCGGCGGCCCGCCTCGACCGCGGCGGAGGCATCGCCGTCCTGTTCTCGTCGTCGGGTCTTCTCCTCCGTCGCGGCCGCGTAGCGTTCCAGTCGGTCCTTCCATTGATCGGCGCCGCGGACGACGTTCGCCGCCCGCGAGAGACGGTCCCAGCTTGCCACGGGAATCTTCGCAGCCGGGTCGTCCAACAGCGGCCCGGTTTCCAACCATTCCATCACCGCTTCGTGCGCGAACTTGCGTTCGGGCAATCGGAGAAGGCTCAGCAGGCAGCGCCCGGGCCGGCTGGCATTCAAGCGGTGCCCTTCGGACGACGACCAGGGCAGGCCGGCCGCGTCGAGTGCGTCGCGCACCAGCGCGGCATACGACTGGCCCTGTCGATAGAGGATCGCCACGTGGTGGAGCGGGACCCGCTGCTCGAGGTCAGCGGCAATGCAGCGCACCACCTCGCGCACTTCCTCGGCGGAATCGGGCGCGCGGAGGACCCGGAGATCGGCGTGGAGTTGGGAGTCGGTTGGCTGGTCGGGCCGTGGTGTGTCTACCCCGAGCGACGCTGCGAGCCGCGCCGCCAGGTCCTGACTCGGTTCATCGCCGAGGCCCAGCGGGTCACTCACGTCGACGAAAGCAGCGCCCAGCGGGACCCAGCGCGCGGTCGCGGCCAGAAAGCGCACGTCGGCCGGGTCCAGCCGTGTCGGCAAGAAGAGCACGAGCGCGCCGAGGCGGGCCAGCCCGGTTGGGACAGTCGTGGCGGAGGCGAGGACCCGGGCGGCGCGGGCGGCACGCTTGGTCGGGTCATCGTAGGTCGCGGTCAGCTGCTGGAACTCGCCATACACGGCGAGCGCCGCGCGTGCTGCACGCGATGGCGCCACGGCGGTCAGGCTCGCTGGATCGGGTTCACCGCGTCGCAGCTCCCGGAAGAGATCGAGCAGCGCCCGGTGGAGCGAGCGCTGCCCGATGTCGCCAAACGCATCGCCGTGCTGACGCAGGGCAGTGCGAATCGCACTGTCCTCGAGGACTCCCGTGAGCGACTGACGCCGCGATCCACCGGTCGGCGGCGCCACCTGGGACACCACCTGATCGAGTCGAAGGGTCTTGACGTTGACATAGCCACCTCGTCGGGTAAGCTCCCAGCGGATCATCCGCCCGGCGTAGTCGTTGGGGACGATCACGGTGACCGGTCGACACGGGTCAGCGCCTTTGAGGTCCTGAACGATGCCGGCGAGCCAGGTGAAGGCGTTCCGGCCTGGGCGCACGAAGGCCAGGACAGGATCAACCGCGTGGAGCTGCCCCAACCCGAAACTCCGCCATGCCCTCAGCCCTGGGCAAGCGGTCTGATCTTAGGCCCTCAGGCTGGTTCAGTCAATGGCCAGATTGGGTACAATCGTCCCCGGAGG
>DATLRG010000212.1:0-5269 GCA_035534795.1 Chloroflexota bacterium | reverse complement strand
CCAGTTCTCCACCCGGTCCCTCATCTCCCCCTTGTCCTACCCTTATTCTTGAGAATTCCTTGACCTGGCGGCTGCCTTTTCGGGCATACCATAGATGAAGGCCGTTCGCGAAGTCGGAAGGCCACCGATCGTCGAGAGGGTATCGCGATGTTCGACGTCGCGCGCGCTCGGGCCGAGGCTGAGTCTGAAGAGCAAGCGATCGCGCAAATGCTCACTATCGTCGACCTGATCGTACGACAGAGGGCTGGCGTGGCTCGTGCCAGGATTGTCGGTGTGGTCTGGACGCGACGGGTCGCCCGGGTGGTCCAGGCAGACGCGCGCCAGCGCGGCCTGGCTGTCTGGCCAACCTGGGACGGAAGCGACGAGCGCGCGACAGTATCGATCTTTCCTTTGCAAGACGGTCATTTCTCGGACCTGGACGGCTGCTCAAGGCAAACGCAACGCTCTGCGAAGGACTGAAGGGAAGTGTTCGGCATGGCACGAATCGGATGAACCCGGCGGAGACTTCGACCGCCGCGGTGGAAGCGCCCCTGGCGGCCGGCGCCGAGCACCGGCTGCGACGCGCCGTCGGGACCTGGGGGTCGTTCACCTGGGGCTACGCGGACGTGGGCGCCGACGTCTACGTGGCGTTGGGCCTGGTCATGGCGGCGGCGCAGGGCGCGACGAACGTCGCCTTTCTCTTCGCGGGCCTGGTCTACATCTGCGTCGGACTGGCCTATACCGAGCTCGCCGCGGCCTACCCGTTCGCGGGTGGTGGCCAATTCTACGTCCTGCGCGGATTGGGCGACCTGCTGAGCTTCGTCGCCGGCTGGGCCGTCCTGCTGGACTTCACCATCGACATCTCGCTCTTCGCCCTCTCGTCGGCTGGCTACGTCAGCTTCTTCGTTCCGTTGCTCAAGACCAGCGTCGACCTCCACATCCTGGGGCTGACGTTCGTCAATACAAACCCACTGTTGATCCTGGTGGCGACCATTCTGGTCTTCGCTTTGACTGGACTGAACATTCTCGGCGTGCGCGAGTCCTCGACGTTCAACAGCGTGCTCGGCGCACTCGACGTGATCTCCGAGTCGTCGCTGGTGTTCTTCGGCTTTCTGTTTGCCTTCGACGGCCCGATGCTGGTCCACCAGATGACGACCTCCTGGCCCGACCCTTTCCACCTCGCCTACGGTGCCAGCCTGGCGATCATCTCCTTCGTCGGCCTCGAGTCGATCAGTCAAGCGTCTCAAGAGACGATTCGGCCGTCCACCGTCGTCCCGCGCACGTCGATCGCACTGATCCTGACGGTCTTGATCTACGCACTCGCGTTCTCGAACCTGGGTCTCGGCATGTTGTCCTGGCAGTCGATCGCCGCCCACAACGAGGACCCGGTGGCCTGGCTCGCGAGCCATATCCCGCTCATCGGAATCATCGCCGGCCCCTACGTCGCCGGTCTCGGCGCGTCCCTGCTGTTGATCTCGTCGAACGCCGGCGTCTTTGGCGCGTCGCGCATCACCTACTCGATGGGGCGGTACCACCTGCTGCCTAGCTGGTTCAGCCACGTCCACCCGCGCTTTCGGACCCCCATCCGCTCGCTCCTGGTGTTCTCCGGGGTAGCGCTCTTGGAGCTATGGGGCGCTGGGCTGTCCGCGAACGCTTACGATACACTGGGGAACATGTACGCGTTTGGCGCCGCGGCGGCGTACATGCTGGTGTTCGTCTCCCTGCTGACGCTCCGGTTCAAGGACCCCTGGACGCCCAGACCGTTCAGAGTGCCGCTCAACGTTCGGGTCGGCGGCAAGGGAGGTCAGCCGGTGTACCTGCCCATCGTCGGCGTGATCGGGTTCCTGGGGATCAGCTCCATCCTGTTCATGGTGGTCCTGACTCACACCATCGGTCGGATTGCCGGGCCGTCGTGGATCGTTCTGGGGCTGGTGCTGTACTGGGCCTATCGACAGCGGGCTGGACTACCGTTGTTTGGTACGGTGACTCACGACTGGGACCGCGAGCAGACCGACGTCTACCGCGACGCTGGCGAGATCGGCATCCTGGAAGAGTTCGAGGAGAACCTCGAGCGGCGAAACCGGTTCCTGAGCGCGCCGGGGGTGAACGGGCAGAGCGGAGTGAAAGGATGAATCCGGCCATGAGCCGCTTTCGATCGTGGACCTCGCTCCTATTTATCGTGCTGGGAGCGATCATCGTCGCACGAGGCGTTCTCGAGGCAGCGCCCTTGACCTTCACGTTGATGGGCGTGGTCATGGTCGCGCTCGGGGTTTATCGTTGGCGGACGTTGCGAGCGGGCACCGCGGGGCGACGCTGATGGAACCCGTTCACGTCACCCTCGCGGGGGCTATCCTCGCGGTCATTTTCGCGCTGTCGATCAGCGCGGTGCTCCTCTGGATGCTGCGCCTGCCGGAGCAGACGCCCGCCACCCTCCAGATCGCCAAAGCCGTGCGCCAGGCGCAGCACGCGAACCGCATTCTCGTGCCGGTGCAGGGCCTGGCGCTGTCCGACCGGATGGTCGCGCTGGGCGCCCAGATGGCGAAGGCGCGCCAGGCGCAGGTCGAAGTTTTCTACGTGGTCGAGGTGCCGCGGACGCTCCCGCTGGATGCTCGCTTGCCCGACGCGGAGCGACACGCCGCCGAGGTGCTCGACCGCGCCCGGCGCATCGCCCAGCGCTACGGCGTGCCGCTCGAGACCCGCGTGGCCAACGCCCGCGAGGCGGGGCGGGCGATCGTCGACGAGGCGACCGCGACCGGTGCCGACATCATCCTGATGGGCGATATCCCGGAGCGCCCGGGCGAGACGAAGTTCAACGCGACGACGACCTTTGTCTTCAGCCACGCGCCCAGCGAGGTGATCATCGACCGTCCGTCGCTCGAGAGCCTGACCCGTCAGCCCGCGCCAAGCGACAGAACAGCGGAGGTGGTTGGCCGTGGACGATAGTCATCAGCGGGATCACTGGCACAGCTATTACGAGGCGCTCTACGACGTCGCAATCGCGCTCGGGCAGAGCCTCGAGCCGGCGGCCGTTCTGCGGGAGCTGGTGCGGGGAGTCGTCGGGGCGCTCGGTCTGCGCGCCGCGGCGATTCGGCTGCTGACCGTGGGGGGGTTGCTCGAGACGGTTGCCGTGGAAGGATTGAGTCCGAACTACCTGGAGAAAGGGCCGGTCGACCTCGCGCACAGTCCGATCGACCGCGAAGCGCTCCACGGGCGGCCGGTCCAGGTCGCGGACGTGACCGTGGACGCGCGGTTCGAGTATCCCGCCGAGGCGCGCCGCGAGGGCATCGTCTCGGCCGTTTTCGTCCCGCTGTTCGCGCGGGGAGAGCCGATTGGCGTGCTCCGCGCCTACACCGCGCAGCGGCGCACCTTCACCACCGGCGAGCTGCGGCTCCTCGTCGCGCTGGCCAACCTGGGAGCGCTGGCCATCGCCAACGCCCGCCTCTACCAGGTCTGCGTCCGCGACCAGCAGATGACGGCGGAGGCTCTCTGGAGCTTTCACCTGCCCAACGAGCTGATCGGGCGGCCGGAGAAGTAGACCGGGAAGAGTCAGTGAAGGACGGATGCGCTGCGCGCATCTGCCCCTCACTGATCCTCCCCGACTACTTCTCGGGCCGCGCGCGCGGCAATCTGCTCTAACGTGGCCGCGCTGGGACCGGCAACGATCTCCCCCTCCACCACCAGCGTGGGCCGGCGGATTAGCCGTGGCTCGCGCGCCATGTAAGAGAGCATTTCGTCGTCGGTCAGACGGTCCGGGTCGATCCCCAGCGCCTTGTTCTGGCGGCCGCGGCGCGCGTAGAGCAGCGAGGCCGGGCGGCCGTTCAACAGCGCGCGCAGCTCGGCCTCGGTCAAGCGCTCGCGAATCAGATCGCGCTCGACGAGAGGAACGCCAGCTTGCAAGAGCACCTGCCTTGCATCACGACAGGTCGTTCAGGTCCTGGACCAGTAAAAGGAAATCGGTGTCATCGGTTCACTCCACTCGAGATGCTTTGTCAGCGTCGGCATTGACCCTTACGCCGCCGTGATCCGCTGCCATAAGACCTGGGAGCCGGTCGGAAACCACTCGTAAGGTCGCATCAACGCAATTAACTCTGCGCGTTCGGCCTCGTCGATGTTCCCAGCCTGCTGTTTGCCGAGCAGGATGCTAAGGCGGCGGTCTTGCTTCGGATTCATCCGCAAATCGGACAGCGCCAGTGACCGTCTCGAACACCTGGCAACTCAGCGCGAGCGCCTCGATCGCATCATCCGCGGTGGGCTCCAGCGCTGGACCGGGGTATCGGAACGCGATGCTGTACGGCGTCAACTGATGCGCGGCTTCCGCCAGTGTGGAAAAATCGGCGTTGCACTCCACGCAGGCAGCTCATAGCTCCTCGAGGTCGTGGGTCCGGAGCAAGGAGATCCGATGCCAGAGAAGAAAGCCTTTGAGGCTCTTCTCGGCTGATTGCTGGCAGTGGTAGACGACGCCATCCAAGACCGGAGGATCCGCGGCGAACAAGACCCGCGCGGCACGCAAATCGCTCTGAGCCTTGAGTAACCATCCGCGTACAGCCTGATCGTCGGTCTGTTTACCTGGCATAGACCGTCACTCCGTCACGCTGCACCGCCGCTGCGAGCGACGCTCCTCCATGGCGCTGCGAGTCGTATTCCGCGCGTGTCCAGACGAGTACATCTTTGCTCGCGCCAACCGCTCCAATGACGCGGTACGCCCGCTGCGCGCGGCGGTACGATGGCTCGTCGGACGAATCCACGAGGACCATCACATCGTAATCACTCTCACTGGTATGGTCACCCCGGGCCCGCGATCCGAAGAGGTAGATCCGTTCGGGGTCGAAGGTGGCAACCAAACGTTCGATGATCTTGCGGAGTACCGTGTCGCCCCTGGTGATCTCGTCGGCGGTCAACGCGTTAGCCACGGTCGCAGCCTCTCTCTTGCTCACAGCATCTAGCATACATCACGACGCACGAGTTGCAAACCACCGACCGTGGCGCTGCGCGTTTCCGGTCACACCTCGAATCCCTTGACCTCCTGGCGCAGGTAGTCGATCAGCTTCTCCGGCTCCGACGTCACCACGAAGACTTCCTGGGCGGTCGTGCTACGCCGGGCGGTCAGCTTGACACCGGTCATCGTTCGCGGACCGAGGCGAAGCTGGAGCGCCGGCGCCGCCCCTCGGGTGACGGAGATGCGGCCGGGGATCACCGCCGAGACCGACGGCTGCGTGGCGATCTGTTCCAGCAGTGGCAGCAGCCCGTTGATGATGCTGTGCTCGCGTTTGACACCCCTGGTCCGGTGGCG
>DATLRG010000211.1:0-2894 GCA_035534795.1 Chloroflexota bacterium | reverse complement strand
GCATCGGACTGCGGTCTCTCCAGCAGAACGGACCAGGCGTCGACGTCCGACTCCATGCTCTCGGCCGATTCCCAGAGAATCGGCACCCGGAGCCGTCCGCACAAGTCGATGAAGTCGCTAAGAGACATGCCCGATAGCTTGGCTGCCTGGCCCAGCGTCAAGACCTCATCACGATAGAGGTCGATGGCTAAGAGTTCCATGGCTCGCTGATAGATGTCTGACTCGACGCCGCGGGCAGCGGAGATCTGCGCCAATCTCTCGGCACTCACGATCCAAGCGGTCGGATGATTCGCCTTGCTAACGAGTACGGGCTCCTGTTCGGCCTGTCGGATCGCGCGCGAGGCGCCCCCATGCCCGAGTTCAGCGACCGATACCGTTTTTGCCATACGGCATGCCTCCAATGTGATCACATCTGGTGATGCTATGTTAGCATACATCGCCGATGATCTGACGACTCACGGTCACCCAGGGGGGCCAGCGGCACGCTCGTTGCCTACTCACCCTCGACCAGCTCGCGCAGCTTGCCGATCAGCCGCTCGATCTCGGCGAAGCCCTTCGACCAGAAGCCGGGATCGGCGATGTCGACGCCCAGAGCCGCGAGCAGCTCGGCCGGCGAGCCACTGCCGCCGCGCTCGAGCAGGTTGACGTAGCCGGGAACGAAGCCCTTGCCCTGCTCCTGGTGCAGCCGGTAGAGCGCGAGGACGAGCATCTCGCCGAAGCTGTAGGCGTAGCAGTAAAACGGCGAGTTGATGAAGTGCGGGATGTAGGACCAGCCCCAGCGGTAGTTCTCGTCCAGCTCGACCGCGTCGCCGTAGTAGCGGCGGTTCGCGGCGATCCAATCCTCGCCGAGCGCCTCGGGCGTGAGCCGCTCGCGCTCCTGACGGGCGAAGGCGAATTGCTCGTAGCGCGTCATGATCGTCTGGCGAAAAACCGTTGCAAAAATATCTTCGATCTTGCCGCCGATCAACGCTACCTTGGCGGCCGTGTTCGATTCGGCCTCGACCAGGCGATCGAAGACCAGCATCTCGCCGAAGACCGACGCGGTCTCGGCCAGCGCGAGCGACGCGCCGTATTCGAGCAGCGTCTGCTGCTGACCGAGCAGCCCGTGCAGGCCGTGGCCCAGCTCGTGGGCGACGGTCATCACGTCGCGCAGGTTGCCGGTGTAGTTGCAGAGGATGTAGGGATGGTGGTTCGGCGAGAGCGACATGCAGTAGGCGCCGCCAGTCTTGCCCGGCCGCACGTCGGCGTCGATCCAGCGGCCGTCGAAGAACCGGCTGGCCATGGCGCGAAAGCGCGGGTCGAACGCGCCGAAAGCGTCGAGGATGTAGCGCTGTGCGGTCGGGTAATCGCAGGTCTCGGCCTCGGCGCCAATCGGCGCGTACTGGTCGTAAATGGCCAGCCTGGGCAGGCCGAGTAGCTTCGCCTTCAACCGGAAGTACTCCTGCGCCAGCCCGGCGTGCGCCTCGACGGTGTCGAGCATCGTCTCGACGACGGCGGGATCGACGTCGTTCGAGAGATGGCGCGAGGCCATCGGGTCCGGGAAGTGGCGCAGGCGGTCCATCGTCCGCTTTTCCTGCACCAGCGCGTTGTAGACGTAGGCGAGGGTCTGGTCGTGCTGGCGCAGGACACGGTACTGCGTTTCGTGGGCGGTCCGCCGCACGGTGCGATCGGGATCGCGCGCCAGCGAGAGCAGCTCGGACATGGTCAGGTCCCTGGTCTCGCCATCGCGCCCCATCGGGAACTTGAGGCTGGCGTTCAATTCGGTGAAGAGGGTCCGCCACGCCGAGGCGCCGGTGACCCTCAGCTCGGCGACGATCTTTTCTTCCGGCTCGGAGAGCGTGTGCGGCCGATTCTGCCGCTCGCGCTTCAGGTAGTAGCGGTAGCCGGCCAGCTCCGGCGCGGCCAGCAGCTGCTCGGCCGCGGCATCCTCGACCTTCTGCCATTCGAGCTCGAAGAAAAGGAGCAGGTTCTGGATGGCGGTCGTCTGGTTGCGGACCTTCTGCTCCAGATCGCGGTGCGCCGGCTTCGAGGTATCGGCGCTGAAAACGAGGTGGCTGTACGCGGCGACTCGGTCAACCCGCTCGAGGATGCCCTCGAACCGCTGGAGGGCTTCCAGCAGGTGCGGCACGCTCGGGCCGCCGGGAACGTCGACCGTGCCGCGGTACGTCGCGGCGAACGCCTCGGACTCCCTGGTGGCGCGGTCGATCTCCTCGGCGAGGCGGGGATCGGTTGGCCCCGCGAACAACTCGGACAGGTCCCAGGTCGTCGTCGACGCGCTGATCTCCGGTGAAAGGCTCATGTTCTTTCTTTACTCCAGATTCGATGGTATGGCAGCGGAGTAATTCTACCGCGTCACGCCGGAGATCTTCATCAGGTCCTTCAGCCGCGCGTTCAGATCATTCGCGGTCTGCGGCTGGTCTTTGACCAGATTGTTCTCCTCGGACTCGTCGGCGTCGAGGTGGTAGAGCTCCAGATCGCCGCTCCCGTCGTTGCGAATCAACTTCCAATCGCCCCAGACCAGCACCGAGACGAACGAGTCGTCGGCCAGCTCGGTGAATGCCGCGCGCTCGGCACCGTTGGTTTGACCGGCGATCACGGGCAGCAGCGAGGTACCCTGAACGGCTTGCTTGGCCTGCACGCCGGCGAGATCCAGCAGCGTCGGCATGATGTCGATGAGCTGGGCCGGGGCGGTCACCGCGGTCCCTGGTGGCAGGCGGCGCTGGTAGCGCATGAACAACGGCACGCGAATCTCGGTCTCGTACACCTTCAGCCCGTGGGTCCAGTCGTCGTGCTCGCCGAAGCTCTCGCCGTGGTCGCCGGTCACCGCGACGATGGTGTCGTCGGCAATCCCGAGCGTGGCCAGATAGTCCAGCAGCTTGCCAAACTGCGCGTCG
>DATLRG010000210.1:0-3098 GCA_035534795.1 Chloroflexota bacterium | reverse complement strand
GGCGTCGCCGTGGCGCAGTTCCAGTACAACGTGAGCTCCCTGAACGCTCAGTCCCTTTCGGCGGGTGGCTTCGGCGGTCTGGTTCAAGCGGCCTATGGGTACATCCTCGACATCAGCAACGCGGGAGCCTCGCGTGGAGGTATCGACCGCGTCTCCTGCCACGCCACTGATGGTTACAATTACGAGCGGGGAGTCCTGGACTTCTAAATCGGTCCACGACGATTTGCGACGTCTCGGCGACGTAAACCGTCGTGGACCGATTCGGCGAGTCTCGCGCCCGGGACCCGGTCCGCCGGAGGGACGTCGAGTGCCGGTGTCGCGCGAGTGAGTGAGGGTAGGCATGAGCCGTCGTTGGCCATGGACGGTGGCACTTACGCGGTTCGCCCGAGGTGGTGGCTTCGCCTCTCTCGCGGCCGGAGCGGCCCTGGCCGTCGGCCTCTGGGTGGTCGGGCTGACCAGTGCCGCACCGGCGCTCGGCGCATCGTCGCAAAGCAACGGTACCTTCGTCACAGGCTTCGTCTATTACGACCTGAACGGGAACGGACGGTGGGATCCTGGCGAGCCCCGGGCGCCGGGGGCTACCATCGCGTTCTCTCCGTTGCCCCCGGACGGCCCGGAGCGCCCGCCGCTGTTCGCCGCGGCCGTTGCGAGCGGCGACTACCAAATCGATGACACCGTTTCCCAGTATACAGACGTGCAGATTGCCGTCGGTGTCAACAATGCCGTGGGCAAGGCGATCGCGAGCGGCTCGGACCGCCTCGCCATTCCCCTCGGACAGACGATCACGGCGGACGTTGGGCTGCGGTTCACGGGCGCTCCTCGTCCAGGGTGCGTGGACTGCGGATACTACGCCGAGACGCAATTCGAGACGGACCCGGTCTTCTTTGGCTACTTCGATTACCGGGGGGGCGTGGGAACATTCGGCTACCCGGTATCACGATTGTTCCTCTTCCAGGGCTTCCCGACCCAGATTTTCCAGCGGGTGGTCCTTCAGGAATGGCCGGACGGCTCCGTCCACCTGCTCAACCTGCTGGACCCGGGATTGCTGCCCTTCAGCAGCTTCAACGGGGCCGTCGTGCCGGCCTACGATCCGACCCTGGTCGCCCGGGCCCCTGCCCCGGGCTCGCCCGGCTCCAGCGACGCGGTGGTGCAGTTCGTCCAGGCGAACGCGCCAAACACTTTCGCTGGCCAGCCGGTGAACTTCGGCGCGACCTTCCTGAACACCGTCTCCGTCTCCACCGCCTATCCGCCCATCCCGCCCCTCTCCTACTGTCAGCAGCACGGCCTCCCGGACAGCCGCTGCACCCGCCCACCCGGCTACGGGAATCTGTCGTTGCTCCCCGGCTTCGATCTGGAGATCTGGGGGATTCCCACCTCCCTCCCGATGGTCGACCCCCACAACCACGACTTTATCTATCAACGCTTCCAGCGGGGGATTCTGCACTTTCAGGAGGCCACCAACACGACCGAGGGCTTACTCCTGGGGGACTACTTCAAGGACCTTCTCACCGGCCAGGACCTGCCCGCGGACATCGCCGCTGAGGCCGCAAACAGCCCATACCTGGACCAGTACTGTCGGAGCGGCCCACATTGGATCTGCCGTCCGGACGCGCTGGACCCGACCACCACTGATCTCACCGGTGCCTTCGAGCCGGAGGCCTTCGACCCGGAGAATCCCCACCCCGCGATACCATGAGGTCGCTATCGGCGAGACCGGTGACGCTACCCGCGCCCGCTGGGTAGCGATCGCGAACCCCGACCGGTCGCGGCCCTGATGGAGGTTAACAATTTAATCGGGTATGGCGTCAGACGAGCGTAGGGGGCGTCGCTGGCTTGAAAGGCAGGCGAAGGGACGCGGGGACCGAAATTCCGGCTCCTGTCGCTCCGCGTGCCCGACTTCAACCGACCGCCCCTGCGCCCTCCTTTCAAGGCGGCAACGTGATGCTTTGCAAACGCACCCTAGAAACTCAGACGAAAATCCCGCATTTTGAGTGACAGGAGGTGGTGACGTGCAAGAGACCGGCGATCGATGCCGTGAAAACGGCCAACGACGCGATCACCGCAACGGACGCACGGGCAAAAAGACGGTCCGACCGTCCGTTGCGCCTTCGCATCAGCCCGGTCTTGGTCGCCACCAGCGTCAGGTTTGCCACTGTCGCTGCCAGGAGCACCTGAAAGAGCGTCTTGACGCGCCCGACGTAGCGCGCTTGCCGCACGCCCAGTTGCATCAATCGCGCGATCCGATGCTCCGCCGCCTGGCGAAGCTGTCGATAGGGCGCAAAAGCGGGGCTCCGCTGGAACGCGCGCGCCTGCTGCAGCAAGGCTTCCTGGGGGTGGAGGCTGACCGTGCGCCCCTTCCCCGGTCCCGCCCGGACGCATTGGGCCCGCAAAGGACACGCCGCGCACGTCGCGGCGTCAAAGCGAAACCCCTGCAATATTTGTCGGACGCCCTGCCGATCAGGGAAGCTCTTCAACACCACCAGCGTCGTGCAGGTCTGCCCGGCCGGGCAGGTACAGGTCTGGGGGCCACCGGATCGATCGCGAAGTCCTCCTTGACGAAGAACGGACTGTTCGGCCGATCCGGCACCTTCGCAATCAGCGTCCGGTCGGCATCGGCGAACGCCTGGCGGGTCGCCCCGTCGCCGTAGGCACAATCTCCGATGCTCTCTTCCACCTGCACCTGGGCATTCTCCTCGCTTTGCTCCACCAGCGCCAGGGCGTCGGTGTTGTCGGGAGCGTTCCCCGGCAAAACGGTCGCCGCCATGATCAGTTGGCTCTCCGGATCCACGGCCACTGCCACCTTGTGCCCATCAAAGCGCTTGCTGGCGCTCTTGCGACCGTGGCGCATCTCGGGATCCTCCACCGAGACGACACGATCGGCGGCCACGCCTTGGGTGATCGCGGCCCCATCCGCCGTCCGGGTGACGTCTTGCAGGAGGGGTTGCTCGAGCAGAGCCGCCGCTTCGCTGAGCCGCGTCCGCTCCTCCGCGTCGGGCGCCAGGTCGCCGAGCGCCTGGCGAGCCACCTCCAGCAGGTGATCAGCATCGGCCACGATCTGACTCAGGAACCTCTGGCGCGCTCGTGCATCCGCCCAGTCG
>DATLRG010000209.1:0-2276 GCA_035534795.1 Chloroflexota bacterium | reverse complement strand
AGCGGGCGCGCAGCGCCCGCTCCACGAGCCATCGACACCCCGGAAAGGCATGCGTTGAACGATGATCGGGAGGTAGCCGACGATGGAACTCGGTTTGAAAGGAAAAGTTGCCCTCGTCACCGGCGGCAGCGAGGGAATTGGGCGCGGGGCGGCGCTGCGGCTGGCGCAGGAAGGGGCGAGCGTCGCCATTGCCGCGCGGCGTCCCGACGTGCTCGAAGCCGCGGCCACGCTGATCCGCCAGCAGTCGGGCGGCGAGGTGCTGGCGGTGCCGACCGACGTGACCCGGCCCGAGGACCTGCGTCGCTTCGTCGAGACGGCAGCCGAGCGACTCGGCCGGATCGACGTGCTGGTCAACAACGCGGGTCACTCTTTCGCCCGCTACTTCGAGGAGGTGAGCGACGAGCAGTGGCAGGCCGACCTCGACCTGAAGTTCATGGCGGCCGTGCGCGGCGCCCGGCTGGTCGTGCCACACCTGCGCCGTGCTGGCGGCGGACGGATCATCTCGGTCGTGATGATCGGCGGGAAGCAGCCCGGCGCGAAGTCGGTCCCGACGTCGATCAGCCGCGCTGCTGGCATCGCCTTCACCAAGGCGCTCTCGAAGGACCTGGCGGCCGATCGGATCACCGTCAACGCCGTCTGCGTCGGCACGATCAAGAGCGCGCAGCACGAGCGGACCTGGCGACGGACCGGTACGCCGCCGACCCTGGACGAGTGGTACGCCGAACGCGGGAAGAACATCCCGCTCGGCCGCGTCGGCGAGGCGGAAGAAGTCGGCAACCTGATCGCCTTTCTCGCCTCCGACCGCGCCGCCTACATTACCGGCACGGCGATCAACATCGACGGTGGGGTCTCGGCGGTGGTGTGAGGTGAGGGATGAGAGATGAGCGGATCACGCACGCGGCCGTGAGCAACCGCGACCCCAAGGGACTGACGCGCCCCTGGTACGAAGATGAGGACTCGGTTCCAAAGTGTGTTGGTCGCCTCTTTTAGCAGGCGAGCTCACTGCAAACACATGGCGACATTCCGCCACTTTTCGGGCGTGAGAATTGGCCAGAAAATGCGACCAACACAAGATAGAACCGAGTCAAGATGAGAATGACCGGACGGCACGCTCCACGTCTGGCCCAGCACGCCGGAGGACCGGTGTCTGCCGCATGAACATTTCGCCGTCTTTACGGCTTTACGGCAGGCCGCGATGGTGCTAGAGTACCAGACAGGAGGCAAGACGTGGTAACAACGGAAAAACCCGTCAAGCTGACGGTGAACATCCGCGATCGCAACCTGTACCGCGCGGTCCGGCATGCCGCGATCGAGCGCGACCAGCCCGTACGTGAGATCGTGATCGAAGCGCTGCGTCAGTGGCTCGAACGGCAGGAAGAACAGGAAGACGTCGCGGCAATCGCGCAGACCGAAGGTGAAGAGACCTATCCGTGGGAACAGGTGAAGCGCGAGATGCACGAGGCTCGGGACAGCGTGCGTGCCGATTGAATCTTACCGGCTCGTCGTCAGGAGGTCGGCAAGAAAAGAGCTCGTTGCACTTCAACCGAAGATCAGCCAGCAGGTAGAATCAAGGATGCCGGGAAGAGATCGCGCGCCTTGCACCGAAAGCCGGGAAGGGCGGGATCCAGGTCGACGTCGTCGTCGCCTTCCAAAAGGGTGGCGCCGCCTCGGCGGTGGAGGGCAAGGCGTCGCTGGGCGGGGTAGGCGACGAGCACGATCACCGTGCCGTGCTCCAACCAGTCGTCGACCTTCCGCTGGATGGCCTCGGCCGAGTCGCTCGGGGAGACAATCTCCACGGCAAGATCGGGAGGTCCCAGAAAGGGCTTTTCCTCGGCCTGCTCCGTCGGAAGCCGTTCCTTCCGAACGAACGCTACGTCCGCGGCGCGGGCCAGACGCCCGCCGCGATCCAGTTGAAAGAGCACCTCGCCGACGACGACCTTCCCCAGGTCGTATTTCTGCACGTGACTGCCCAGCACTGAGGCGATGTGCCATTCAAGATATCCGTGTCCGAAGCCAGTCGGCGACATCTCAATCAGCTCTCCATCCACCAGCTCGTACCGTTCGCCTTCGCCAGCCAGGCGCAGCACGTCGTCGACCGTCGCTCGCGCTCGTGTCGCCATTGGTCTACCTCGCTCGCCCTCGCGGGCCGCCGCGGACTCGTTTGTTGTCTACGACGATTATACCGCGGGCGTTCAGCTCTGAAACTCAGGTTTTGATCGTGTTGAGAAATTAAGCAGGTACCTGGGTGCCCCGAGGGCACCCAGGTACCTGCTTAA